>NZ_JBISEP010000029.1:0-37594 GCF_044383835.1 Paraliobacillus sp. JSM ZJ581 | reverse complement strand
TTAGCTACTTTAGGACGCGAACATAAAATAATTCAGTTGACTATTCTGACTCACCAACGTGATTTGACGTAGAACCTATAAAAAACGAAAAACAATTTTCTGTTTTTCGTTTTTTTATATTATTCATTCAATGGATTACGCTTTTACTTACACTGGGTGTGAAAAGCGACTGATGTTAATTAAAATCCCTACAGATGCCAAGGTTAAGGTAAGGGAAGACCCACCATAACTTAGAAAAGGCAATGTAATTCCTGTCACTGGAATTAACCCAATAACAACACTAATATTAATGATTGCTTGTAAAGAAATCATGGAGGTAATTCCTAGTCCTAGTAACATGCCAAATTTATCAGGGGCAGTTAACCCCACGCGTACTCCTCGCCATAACAAGAGGAAGAATAGGAGAATTAAAAAACTCCCACCAATAAAACCTAGTTCCTCAGCAATAATAGCGAAAATAAAATCATTGTGCGGCTCAGGTAAATAAAAAAATTTTTGCAAACTATTCCCAAACCCCATACCTAATAACCCACCCGGGCCAATCGCATATAATGATTGAATGATTTGGAAACCGTTATTTAGCGGATCCTCCCAAGGATTTAAAAAAGCCAAGATTCGATTCATGCGATAAGGTGCAGAGATGATAAGTCCAGCAAATCCGATTATTCCTAGTAAGCCAAGTATCGCAAAGTGACTAATTTTCGCACCCGCAACAAATAGCAACATAAAACAGGAAAGAACAAGGACTACACCTGTTCCTAAATCGGGCTGTAACATAATTAAACCAAAACTCGTAAAAATTAACAGGGTTAATGGAAGAAACCCTTGCTTTAATGATTGAATATATCGTTGTTTTTCAGCTAAGTAAGTAGAAAGAAAAATGATTAACCCCAATTTCATAAATTCAGCTGGCTGAATGCTAAAGGCACCGATACCGATCCAACTTCTTGCTCCTCCTCTAACCATACCTATACCAGGGATTAATACCGCTATAAGTAAAATGAAACAACAAATAAGAATCGGTTTTGCATAAACTCTCCATGTTTGATAAGGAATTCTTGATACAACAAGCATAGCAACTATACCTATGCCAGCAAACAGCAACTGACGCTTGGAAAAATAAAAAGAATCATCAAATTTATAAGATGCCAAAATTGCTGAAGCACTATAAACCATCACAATCCCTATTACAAGCAATGCTAAAATAACAATTACTAAAAACAAATCTGGATTTGGCTGTGCATGTCTCTTATTGCTCACATTATTGCCCCTTTTCTTCAACGTTAACACTTATTTGTGAACGAATATAGGAAATAAAGGCTTTTTATACAGTTGTACGAGCCTTACTATAATGTATGCACAGCTTTTACAAACATGTCTCCTCTTTCTTCAAATGTTCGATATTGATCCCAACTTGCACAAGCTGGTGATAATAAAATGACATCACGCTCATTTGAATGTGCATAAGCTTTTTCAACAGCTTGCTGCATTGTTTCCACATGAATAATTGAATTTATTCCAGCTTTTTTTCCAGCTTCCTCTATTTTATTGGCTGTCTCCCCAAAAACGATTAACGTTTTCACAGCATGTAAATAAGGGATTAATTCATCAAAACTATTTCCACGATCTAATCCTCCTGCTAAAAGGACAACTGGATGATTGAATGAGGAAATTGCTTTGGATGTTGCTACTATATTTGTTGCTTTTGAATCATTATAAAATAGACGTTCGTTATAGTTTCTTATATATTGTAACCGGTGTTTTACACCAGTAAATGTAGTAAGTACTTGCTTAATTCCTTCTACCGTACCACCAGCTAACAGACAAGACGCAATAGAAGCAAGAATGTTTTCCAAATTATGCTTTCCTACTAATCTTATTTCCGATCGTGCGATAATAGCTTGATCTTTAAAATATATATATGATTCATCACACCAAGCACCATTAGGTAAATACTGTTTTGTACTAAATGGTATCCTTGTAGATTTCGCTGTCTGGACTACCTCCACCACATTAACATCATCTGCATTATAAATAATAAAGTCATTTTTATCTTGATTGGAAAAAATTTGTGCTTTTGCATATTGATAGTTTTCAAATGTATGGTGATAATCTAGATGTGCTTGAAACAAATTTAATAATACAGCAATTTTCGGCTGAAATGTTGTTGTTCCCATTAATTGAAAAGAAGATAATTCAACAACTAGCGTTTCTTTATTCTTTAATGTGGAAGCTACTTCAGCAGCAACCATACCAATATTTCCCGCAATTTTGTTAGCTTGCTGACTGTTCGTTAACATTTCATGGATTAAGGTCGTTGTTGTCGTTTTACCGTTTGAACCTGTAATCCCAATAATTTGATTGCGCGTTAAATATTGTACGAGTTCTATTTCAGTAATTACTGGAATATTTCGGTTTAAAGCTTCTTTAACTAACATATTCTCATATGGTATACCAGGGTTTTTCACAATAACATCAATATTTTCTAATAAGGATAATGGGTGCCCACCTGTTACTACTTCTATACCGAGTTTTTTTAAGCGAATAATCGATGGATCGTCTAGCTGTGCATTCAAATCATTTGCTTTCACTAAGCAACCATTGTCGGCTAAAATTTCACAAGCTGCTGTACCGCTTTTTGCTAATCCTAATACTAATACATGCTGATACGGAAATGAAATGAGTTGATTCATGTGAGCCACACCTCAATATACATACCGAGAGCAGCAAATAATAATCCAACTAACCAGAAAGTTGTCACTACTCTCCATTCTGACCACCCTTTTAATTCGTAATGATGATGCAGTGGGCTCATTCGAAAAATCCGTTTCCCTGTGGTTTTGAAAGAGATTACTTGAATGATCACAGACAATGTTTCTAATACGAAAACACCACCAATGATAACTAATAGTATTTCTAATTTTGTTAAAATAGCAACTGCAGCTATAGAAGCTCCTAAAGCAAGTGAACCTGTGTCTCCCATAAAAACTTTAGCTGGGTGTGCGTTAAATACTAAAAAGCCAAGCAGCGAACCAACAACTGCCATGGAGAAAATCGACACTTCAAATTGCGTCACACCGTACCAAGCCAAAATTCCAAAAGCACCAAAAGCTATTGCGGCTGTTCCTGCTAACAAGCCATCTAAACCATCTGTTAAGTTTACCGCATTAGAAGCACCGACAATCATTAATACTACTAGAATGCCATATCCCCAACCTAAATCAAATTGCAAATTAGTTCCTGGTATACTCAAATAAGTTGGAAACTCATTAATTTTTAAAACAATATAAAAGATAGCTGCAATAATAATTTGCCCGAACATTTTTTGCTTTGAAGTGAGGCCCAAATTTCGCTTCAACGCCACTTTAATGAAGTCATCCAAAAATCCAAGCACGCCATAACTAAATAAAATAAATATTAACAAGAAGCTCTCGGATCGAAACCAACTTGCTTGTTCAAATTTTGTTGTCATAATTATTGTAGTTGTAATGATACTTAAAACAATCATGACACCACCCATTGTTGGGGTTCCTGTCTTAATCATGTGTGATTGTGGTCCTTCTTCCCGAATACTTTGACCAAATTTTAACTTTCGTAAAAATGGGATAAAAATCGGTGATAAGAGGACGGTAATTAAAAATGCGATGCTCATTGTAATAATTAAAATATATTCATTCAAGATATTCTCCTCCTTTGCCTATAAGAAACCGCCCTATGCGTCTTTATTAATCGAACACAATACTTTTACATACTATTTCTAATTGCATACCTCTAGAAGCTTTTAATAAGATTAAAGTCGTTTCGTCTAGCAGTGGTTGTAAAAACGCAACTAATTCTTGCTTATCTTCAAAGTGATTAGCTATGATATTGGGTTTACTAATGTTTAATTCTTGATTCAATACTTTTGAATGCTTTCCAATGGTACACACAAAGTGAATGTCCTCCGTTATCGAATCTGCTATCTCCCGATGATAGACTTTTGCGCGATCACCTAATTCAAACATGTCACCTAGTACCAATATTTTTTTCTTAAAAGATTTCATTTCTTTCACTACTTCAATTGCTGCTTTCATAGATGTTGGCGAGGCGTTATACGTATCGTTAATTACAGTTGAACCATTTAGTCCTTTTAATGACTCAAATCGCATCCCAGTCATTTCAATAGTTGATAATCCTATTTGAATTTGATCATGGTTCATCCCTAAATCTTTAGCAAGCGCAATAGCATAGGACGCATTCTTCGCGTGATGTTTACCTAACAAAGGAATTGAATACGATTCATTTTCGAATATAAATGTTGTTTTTGTACTAGTAACATTTATATCCTGTATGCGGTATGGTACATTAGATTCAAACCCAATAGGTTGCACATTCATGCCCTCTATATAGGAATCTAATAATGATTCATCTCCATCCACGTACATACATCCTTTATCATTTAACCCAGTTATTATTTCTGCTTTTGCTTTAGCTATCCCTGATCTTGTTTTTAAATATTCTATGTGCGATTCCCCAATATTAGTAATGATCGCGTAATCTGGAGCAGCAATTGTTGACAATACACGTATTTCCCCAAAATGATTCATCCCCATTTCAACTACAAGTATTTCTGTGTTAGGTGACATATTTAAAATAGTTAATGGTAACCCAATATGATTATTCAAGTTACCTTTTGTGTGATGTGTTTGAAACTTTTGAGCTAATACAGTTGCAATGATATCTTTTGTCGTTGTTTTTCCATTTGAACCAGTTATACCAATGACAGTAGGATTGATTTTATTTCGATAATAACCCGCTAATTGTTGAAGGGCATGTAACGTATCTTCAACAAAGAAAATGGGAAGATCAGTTGGGACATATTCTGGTACGGATTCACTTTGATCCCAAACGGCTGCAATAGCTCCATTGTTAATTGCCTGATCTAGAAATTCATGGCCATTAAACTTATCCCCTTTTAAAGGAACGAATAAGCCATGATTTGTAGTAACTCTACTGTCTGTTGTTACTTGGCGAATTGGTAAGTTCCCTGTCACCGCCCCTTGTGTATTTGGAAATAACTCAATGATATCATTTGTTAAAAATAACATGATAGTAACTCCTTACGTTAAGAAATAAGCATTCATTATTCAAGCAAAAATGCTGCGGAACATATTCATTTTGCTATAGATTATTGGTTATCGCTTTTTTTGCAATTTCTCGGTCATCAAAAGGTAATGTCTCATTTCCTATTATTTGATAGGTTTCATGGCCTTTACCAGCAATTAATATCATATCATTTTCATTCGCTAATGCAATGATTTTTTCTATTGCTTGCTTACGATTAACTTCTAATTCATAATTCGCTGTTTTTAAATCTTTAATCATATCACCCAAAATTGCTTGAGGATCCTCAGATCGGGGGTTATCAGATGTAAAAATGGCATAATCAGCATATTTACATGCGATTTCTCCCATTAGAGGTCGTTTTGTTTTATCGCGATCCCCACCACATCCAACGACAACATAAGTTTTTCCTTGTGTAAATTCATTCATTGTTTCTAGAACATTTTGAAGCGAATCAGGTGTATGTGCGTAATCTACGACAACACCGTAAGACTGCCCAGCTTGAACCGGTTCAAAACGACCACTTATTCCCGTAGTGTGCTCTAATACATTTTTTATATTTTTTAGTGATATACCTTTTAATAATGCAACACTGACTGCTGCAAGCATATTGTATATACTGAATTTCCCCATTAATTTGCTAGTTATCTCAATATTACCTTTAAACGTTTGTAATATAAATTTACTTCCATTTGCATGGAGCGAGATATTTTTAGCATGCACATCAGCAGACTTGTCAATACCATAAGTGATTACTGGCTGAACGGTAGCATCAATGAGTTGCTCACTATAGGCATCATCAGTATTAATAACAGCATATTTTGGTTTATTCTTATCATACACATTCCCAAGCTGTTGGAACAAACGACTCTTTGCTAAAAAGTATTGATCCATTGATCCATGATAATCTAAATGATCTTGCGATAAATTGGTAAATACAGCAATATCAAAATCACAGCCATTTACACGCCCTAATTCTAGTGCGTGTGACGATACTTCCATTACAGCTGTTTGCACACCTGCTTGAATCATTCGATAAAAACCCTTTTGTAAAAAAGATATTTCAGGTGTTGTATTTGCGACAGGAAAAGATTCCGCTGCTATTTTCATCTCAATGGTACCAATTAAGCCGGTAACTTCTTGAGTTGCTTGTAACATTTCATTAATTAAGCTCGTTACTGATGTTTTTCCATTTGTGCCTGTCACACCTATAAGATCTAATTTTTGTGTTGGAGTATCGTAGAAAGCATTAGCAAGGTAACCTAAGGCTTTGGTCGTATTTCTCACATAAAAAACAGGTACGTTACAAGTAGATAATTGTTTTTCTGCAACAACCGCTACCGCACCATTTTCAATTGCTTGTTCAACAAAATCATGCCCATCTACTGTATAACCTTCAATACAAAAAAATAGATAGCCTTGTTGCACTTGTCTAGAATCAATGGTGATTCCTTTTATCTCTATGGAAGGAATATCTTGATTCCCTTGATATTGTGGAATAGTATGTAATAAATCTATTAGTTGCTTCATTGTCGTTCCTCCTCGACCATTAAACTTTGTTCATAAAAAAGTACTCATTACTGTTTCAAATTATTTTTCACAAGGAAAAACCTGGCACTGCCAAGTTTAATTGTTCCATGAAAGCTAATAGGCTAATTTTTTAATACTTATATATTGTACCAAAAAAATCAATTAACAGCATGGTTAATCATATCTATTTTTTATTTCCGAAGTAAAGGCGGACTGTATCTCCTTGCTCAATTTTCTTTCCGGCTTCTGGCGCTTGATCGATAACAACATCACCTGCACCAGATGCTTCAATGGAAAGGTTAAGTTGATACTTTTGTAAATCGTTTTTTGAAGAGCCAATTAAATTAGGCACTTCAACAAGTGGTTGCTCTGGCCATTGATACTTTTTTTCAAGTCCCTTTTCTACAGAATCAATTCCCATAGCACGCAAGCTATCTTCAATTACATTTCCCACTATAGGTGCAGCTACTACTCCGCCAAACTGTACTGTACTTTTCGGATTATCAATCGCTACATAAACAACTATTTCTGGATCATTTGAAGGCGCAACACCAATAAAGGATACAATATGGTTGTTCTCCATATACCTTCCATTCTTACCCACTTTCTGAGCTGTCCCTGTTTTACCACCAACCCGAAAACCCTCTACATATGCACCACGACCTGTTCCTTTTGCTACTACAGTTTCAAGTGCTTCACGAATCTTTTCAGAAGTCTGATTAGATATAACTTGTTTCTTCATATTGGGTTCATTAGTTTCAACTACTGCTCCTGTAATTGGATGAAGCCAACTTGATGCTAAATGTGGAGTGTACAAATATCCACCATTAACAGCTGCTGATACTGCCATTACTTGTTGAATTGGTGTAACTGAAACACCTTGACCAAATGACGTAGTAGCTAATTCTACTGGACCAACTCGATCAAGATCGAATAAAATACCATTTTCCTCTCCGAATAAATCAACTCCTGTTTTATTACCAAATCCAAAATCAGTTATATAACGATATAATTTTTCTTTTCCAATTTTTTGACCTAAAGAAATAAAACCAGGGTTACACGAATTTTGGACAACTTCCAAATAAGTTTGTTGACCATGCCCGCCTCTTTTCCAACAGTGTAAAGTTGATCCACCAACTTTCATTGAACCTTTATCATAAAATGTATCTTCTTCTAAATCTACCACTTTTTCTTCTAAAGCGGCAGCTAAAGTAATTATTTTAAAAGTAGATCCCGGTTCATATGTACTCCAAATAGGGAGGTTCCTATTGTACGTACTCGGGTCAAGTTTTTTATAATTTGCTGGATGAAAATTCGGTCTTGAAGCCATCGCAAGAATTCCACCACTGTCCGGGTCAACAGCTAATGCTATTGCACCATCTGGACTATATTTTGCCTCTGCTAAATCCAATTCTCGCTCAACTATCGTTTGAACTCTTTCATCAATCGTTAATTGTAAATCATGTCCGTCAATTGGCGGATGGTAAGTATCAGCTAGATTAGGAAGTCTTTTCCCCTTTGCATCAGAATAAAAGGACAAACTACCACTTTCTCCTTTTAATTTGTCATCATAGTAGAGTTCCAAACCTATTAATCCTTGATTATCTATCCCACTAAATCCTAATACATGAGAAAGATATTCTCCATTTGGATAATGTCGTTTAGAATCTTGAGCGATATAAACACCATCTAACTGTAAAACTTGAATCGCTTTTGCTTGTTCTTCTGTTATTTTTCTTCCTTGAGAGAAACGAACAATACTTGTGTTTTTTGTTAAGTGTTGTAACATGTCCGCTTCATTTATATCTATGATCTTACTAAGCAACGAAGCTGTTCGCTTTGGATTATTTATTTGCCTTGGTACAATCATTACAGTTGGTGCAGACACATTTTCTGCTAATACCAGACCATTCTTGTCCAAAATCTTTCCTCGCTCTGCTTCAAAAACAATATCTCTACTCCAAGAAGCTTCAGCTTTTTCAACTAGTTCCTCACCCATAATAAACTGGACAAAAGCCAAACGAATAAGAACTGCTATAAATAAAAGAAGCGCAAAAAGAAATACAGTGACTATCCTTTTTCTCATCGTAACATTAGATACTCGTTTCATTTTCTAACTCCTCCGAACAAATAAACTTGTATCTATATATATGTCATTGATGATTGAATAGAACACTGTATATTTTCAATCTAACTTGCTTCTTCTGGTTCTTCTTTTTGCTTTGATTCCTTTGACGATATCCGATCTGGCAACGAAAATTCAACCATAATATACGTACCCTCTTTTATAGTAGTACCAGGTTTAATACTTTGAGAATTAGCATAGCCATTACCCATTGTTTCTAGATCCAATTGTAATAGTTCACTCAATTCTATAACATCACGCCGAGACCAGCCTTTAATCGATGGTATTATTGGATTGTCAGTAACAAGAAAAACCCGGTCTTTTGTTACTACTTGTTCTCCTTCATTAAAATTGCTCTTCTTAATTGTATCACCATTCCCAATAACAACAACATCTAAGTCTTTTTTCTCTAGATCATTTTTTATTGATTCAGTAGATTGATTGATTACATTAGGAAAATCAATTGTTTTTACTGGTACTTGTTTTTCTTTATCAGGCTGAATATTCATATAATGCAAGCTATTTTTCATAACATTATTAAAAATATATGATACTGGCGCTGAACCTGTTTCATCAGCTTCTAGCTCCGGTTGCTGTACAGTTATATACATAATTAATTCAGGATCTTCTTTAGGAACCATTCCTAAAAAAGAGAAAATATAATTCTCCTTACCAACAAGGTATCCACCTTTAGGATTTGAAATTTGTGCCGTACCAGTTTTTCCAGCTACAGAATAATCATCTAAGTTATACCTACGCCCTGTTCCATACTCTGATGTAATAACAGTGCCCATAATATCTAGCACTTGATCGGCAGTTTCCTTAGAAATAGGATTCTCAACTATTTCTGGCTCATTCTTTTGCAATACATCGTTCGTTTCAGCATCTTCAATTTTAGCAATGGTATATGGTTTCATCATTTTACCATCGTTCGCAATTGCAGTTGCAGCTTGAATAAGCTGAATTGGTGTTACAGTTGCCCCCTGTCCAAAACTAGCAGTAAGCTTTTCAATTGGATGATTATACAAAAGTGTTCCCGCTTTTTCTCTTGGGATATCTATTCCTGTTTTTTGATCAAAATGAAAAGTTTTTAAATAGTCTAGGAAAGTGTCTGTTCCAATTTTATCCCACACTAACTTTGCCATAGCCACATTAGAGGAACGTTGAAACCCTTCTAAGTAAGAAATCGATCCCCAACTCTGATTATAATCAGTAATCGGTCGAATAATCTGATCAATTTTAAAACTACCTGATTTAAAAGTTTCGTTCGGATTAAATACGCCTTCTTCAATCGCAGACGCTAAGGTGAAAATTTTCATTGTCGATCCAGGTTCAATTGGTACAGATACAACATCATTATACCAATTCTCTACTTCACCTAAATCATTCGGATTATAACTTGGACGGTTTCCCATTGCTAATATTTCTCCAGTTTTCGGATCGATAATCGTTGCAGTAATTCGCTTTGGATTATAGTCTTCAACAACTTGTGATAAAGCATCTTCTAAAAATGTTTGTATTTTTTGATCAATTGTCAGATAAACATTTTGTCCATCTTTTGCTTCTTGAATGATTTCATCCGGCTGTAGTAATTTTGTATTATATTTATCACGCTTATAAGAGATCGACCCGTTTGTACCTTGAAGTTTATCATCTAATTGTGCTTCAATTCCAGTTAATCCAATAATTTTTTCTCCGTCTTGTTTCTGTGCTAAACCAATAACTTGAGAAGCAAATGTTCCATTCGGGTAATAACGCTTTGCCTCTTGACGAAAATTAATCCCTGGCAACTTGAGTTTTTCAATTTCATTTTTTGTTTCTTGACTTAATTGACTACCAATTTCACCAAATTCAACTTGAAATTTATCCGCTTCTATTCCTTTTTTTAATATAGCAGTAACTTCAGCGACATCTACACCTAAAACTGGTGCGAGTGCATTCGCTGTCTTTTCTACATCTGCCACGTGTTTTAATTTTTTTTCTGGATCAGATGAGAATGAGTCATCTACAATGGCATACAAATCATAGATAGCACGATTTTGAGCTAAAGCCATATTTTTTCGATCATAAATCGAACCTCTTTTTGCTGTTATCTTATAGCTGTTTGTTCGACGACTATCTGCCCATTCATCTAAGTTTATCCCTTGTACTTCTCCAGTAGTCTGAATGTATAAAAATCGCCCAGCAATTAATAGAAATATCACGACAAATATAACTGTTAATACATTGGTCATTAATTGTGTCGTTCTATTTTTTTTCAATTTCTATCCCATCCTCTAACAAAGCACTATTCAATTAACTCTGCTGTTTGTTTTACCTCTGTGTTTTGGATTTTTAAACCATTTTCTTTGGCGATACTTAGAATTCGATCAGGGTTACTCAGTTCTTTCACTTGATATGTAAGGTTTTCATTTTTTGTTTGTTGCTTTGTAATTTGACCTTCAAGTTGTTGCATATCTCGATTCATTGTATCCAAACTAGAACTAAAGTGAATAGTATACGCACAAGCAATCGTAACGAAGAGTCCAAATACAACATACAAGAACTTCTCGCCTGGTGTTACCCAGCGGTGATTCACATAAACTTTTGTTTGCTTTCTTTGTGTTACCTGACGATCTACATTTGCGTAATCACTTACTGATTGCTGCCATTCCCTTGCTCCGCTCGCACTCATTTATCTCTCCACCCCTCTTTATATGAAAACACATGATTCCAAGGCTTTACTTTTTCTACGATTCTTAACTTAGCAGATCGCGCTCTACGGTTACTATCTAATTCTTCTGCTTTTGCTACTATTGGTTTTTTTGTAATTAATTTAAAAGGCGGTTGACTTTCCTCAGGTATGATAGGGATATTCTTTGGTACTGGTAATGCTGTACTCCACTTTTTAAATGCCTGCTTACACATTCGATCTTCTAAAGAATGGAAAGTAATAACAGCAATTCTCCCTCCTATTTTCACGACTTGAGCTGCTTGATGTAACACATCATAAAATGCTCGTAATTCATCATTCACTGCTATACGAATCGCTTGAAACACGCGCTTCGCTGGGTGACCACCCTTTCGTCTTGTCGCCGCTGGTATTCCTTCTTTTATAATTTCTACTAGTTCGAATGTCGTTTCAATTGATTTTTCCATTCGTTTAGCTTCAATTTTTCTAGCAATTTGTTTAGAGAATTTTTCTTCACCATATTGAAAAAACATCCTGACCAACGCCTCGTATGACCAATGATTAACTACGTCATATGCAGAAGTATCTTGTGTTTGGTCCATCCGCATATCCAACCTAGCATCATGTTGATAACTGAAGCCTCTTTCTACATGATCTAATTGAGGAGACGACACACCTAGATCAAATAACAAGCCATCCACTTCTTTGATTTCTTCTTCTTCTAACTTATCATTTAAAAAACGAAAATTAGAATGTATAAATATCACGTTGTCTTGATAACATTCCAATCGTTGTTTAGCTGCATTCAGTGCATGTTCATCTTGATCAAAAGCAATTAGCATCCCATCTGATCCAAGACTTTTTAAGATAGCTTCAGAATGACCGCCACCACCAAGCGTACCATCAACATATATGCCATTTTCTTTGATATTTAGCCCATCTATTGTTTCATGTTGTAATACACTTTTATGATCAAACATTAGTTACACCTTCTTCATTTTCAATTATATTTATCTTGTTAAAAATCGATATCCATCATATTCTCTGCAATTTCTGCAAAAGAATCCTCTGATTCTTCAACATAAGTATTCCAATTCGTTTCTGACCAGAATTCAACTCTATTCGAAACTCCAATTACTGCACATGCTTTATCTAACACTGCATATTTGCGAAGAGAGGCGGGAATATTTATTCTTCCTTGTTTGTCCACTTCACATTCCACAGCACCGGAAAAGAAAAAACGAGTGAAGGCACGTGCGTCTTTTTTAGTTAAAGGTAGTTTTTTTAACTTATTTTCTATTACACGCCATTCTTCCATGGGATAAGCAAATAAACATTGATCTAAACCTCTTGTAATAACAAAAGAATCACCAAGATCAGTGCGGAATTTTGCAGGAACAATAATCCGTCCTTTGGTATCAATATTATGTTTGTATTCTCCCATGAACATAATAATCGCCCACCTTTTTTATAATGTTACCACATCCCCCCACTTTCCTCCACTTTTTTTTAATTGTTTTTATTAATATTTTAATATTTTTTTATTTCGGATAAAAAGGAGCGCCCCTAAAGGCCTTTCGTAAGAGGACAAAAGCATTAACGCCCGATTAACGATGTATGAAATCGACTGCACTAGAGAAGTTTTAAAAAGTATCTCGACATAAGGAATTTATTTTGATTTATCGTTCAGGGATGAGCAGAGTCTTGTTAATTGCTAGATGTAGCATGATTTATGATTTAGCAAACATAAAAAAACGTTACGCAGTTCGTATGCGTAACGTTTTTGTGGTGAATAGTGGTGGTTATATTTTTACTACGTAATGATTTTCTAAAAAGGAGTATGGATAGTCCGTTAAATTTTTCAACCAGTCAAATCCATACTGATTAATAAAATAGATAATATTCCAACATCGTTCCTGCAAACCATTTTCGGGATGAAGCATCACTTCCATGTTATCGAATTTATCAATGACATGTTGGTTTTTTTTTGTTATTTCTTTATCAATAGCTTTTTGTAAAAACTGAATATGATCTTGTATATAAGCAAGGTTTTTATTTGCTAAATCTTCTAAATCCGGACCATAACTTGATGCAATCTTTCGCAATGGTTGATGCATTTGGTCAACTGATATCGATAATTGATCTACCAATGCATTAAGTGGTGGATGTTGTTGCATTGCTAACCAATTCATCTTTTTTAGTTGAACACCTTTATTGATTACTTCATCTATGGGCATATCAAATTGCTTACTAAAATTCTCATTTTTACGATTGATTATTGTCAAGGAAAGTCTCGGATATACTGGGGGCATATTCAAACCCAATGCTTGAAATGCTGGCTTTAAAACAGACCAATATCCTAATTCCCCTGGGCCAGCCATAAATGCTAAAGTCGGGAATAACCATTCTTGTATTACCGGTCGTGTCACCACATTATTACTGAGCCGCTCTGGTGATTTTTCTGCAATTTGCAATAATTCATTCGTCGTTAACCTGCACTCCCCATTCTTTCCTACCCATCTACCTTCTGTATCTTTAATTAATAAAACACGTTCCCCATTGACGTGATAGAATAAGTGAGCGTCATTTTCATCGACATCGATAGAGACACTATACCCCTCCTGTTTGACAGATTGTAATTGCTGATAAACTTGCTTACTTATATTAGGTTGATGATTAATTAATTGCGCGAAACAACCGGACTCCATTTTTCTTACTTGATCATCACCTGAATCAATTAATACTAGTCCTTCATGAGCGAATAACTCATGGATAAGTTGGGCGAAAAAGTCAACATACGTATTAGATTGGTTAAGCTGTTTTACTAGTAAATCAAATAATGCTCTCGAATGTAATGTTTCTTCCATTTGCTCAAAAAGAGTGTCCAACCAAAATAATACTTTTTCATGATCTAGTTCCAATTCAGAAATTGGCTGCTTTCCTAAAATACGTTGTTCGATTCGATGCTTTTTCATCTTCTTATTATTCGGTACCATAATATGATCAATTTCATCAAAATCATGGTCTTCACCTGCAATCCAAAAAACTGGAATTACTGGGACATTTAACAACTGTTGTTGCTGTTTAGCAAAAACAATAATCGACACTATTTTATGAATGGTATAAAGCGGACCTGACAATAAACCTGCTTGCTGACCTCCTATGACAGCAACACTAGAAGGATTACGCAATGCTTCAATATGTTGAAATGTCATTTCATTTGCATTCCAACGTCTGTTCAAATCGAATAAAACATCAGCCAATTGATTTCGATCGTATGTTTGTTTCTCAATATCACTTAATCGTTTTTTCATTGTCTCTTTTCTATAAGGATCATAGGAAAATTTATTCATAATCTGCTGTTTTTGATTATAATAATCTTTCAATAAAGGTTGCTGCGTTATTGTTACTGGATGTATTTCCACAAATACCTGCCCCTTTGTTTGTTATAAGTTCTTTTATTGATCGTTATATATTAATAATTGTTATAATAATTCCTATTATAGATAATATAAGATGGCAAAACAAAAAAAACACAAAGCTAGCACGCCAAAAAATTCTCCAAGCTTTTTTTAAAATAATTTCATCCGTTAACCTCCATTGAATAATGATGCTACACATTAAACCAGATAATAATAAAATGATTATAAGCCCAAAAAAACTGTGATTAAATAATTGTTGTAACATTATCATAACAGAAACAATATAAAGTAAGGTTGAATATGCAACACTAAGATGCAGTGCACGTTTCGTATTTTTATACATAAGTTTTATAATAATATATAAAGAAATCGTGGCTAACCAAGGAAATGTAACTATCATCGCCAACATTATTCCAAATGCCTGTATCATTACATCACTCCTTCTGCTCTTCTAAAGCTTTAATAGATAAGTATAAAAAATGAATAACAGAAGATTCGAGAGATATTTTATTTAATACATAACCTAAAATTGCTTCTATTTCTGATTTTCTATTATAGGATATATCCTCTTTCATTGAAGAATCATTTTCTTTTGTTTGTTCAATAATATGAACGATTCGCTCCCAATGCTTCTGTTCATTTACTTTGAGCGCAGTACAGGCTTCTTTACAGACTAATTTTGCTAGTGTATGTAAATGTGGATTTGTTAAAAGATCACCATTTTTCACTTGAAATAAAGCCGTTATTGGATTAATAACCATATTTATTAATAGCTTATTAACTAACATCGCTTCCCAATCAGGTGCTACTTCAATCGGAAAAGCTTCATTACTTAGTGTCTTCTTATAATCCATTAACAATGTTTGCTTTCCACTATACAACGCTAAATTTATTTTTCCTCTTCCAGTATGTATGACGGTTCGCTGATTTTTTCTCTTCGCACCGTGCTCACAGGTTCCTAATATGATCGTATGCTCAGTTTTTAATTCACTTAATAAATCAATATGACCCATACCATTTTGTAAATAGATAACTGCGCCATTAAAATCTTTTAATTTGTAATTAATCGAACGAATATCGTGTTGCTTCACACACACAATATAGATATCCATTTGATTTAAATCATTGATCTGTTCTGCTTGCACTTTAAAAGTAGTTTGATCAGGTAAGTATAAAATACCATTCTTATTAATTTGATTTTTTTGTTCTTTACTTCTCACAAACAAGATTGGGTGTTGACCAGATCGACTTAACAGCGAAGCTAGTAACAATCCAATCGCTCCACCACCGATAATTCCTATTCTCATCATTATCCTCCTCTATACATTCGGACGAAACACTGCTAATAGTATATAAAAAATCTCGTTCATTCGTCTAGTTCTGATAAAAACAGCCATTCAATTAAAATAAGGCCTTGTCAAATACAAGGCCTTATTTTAATTGTTTTGCACTACTACACAATCGTTCTAATTTAAAAAATATTTCTTCATATTGTTTTATTTTTTGTTTTAACTTTTTATTTTCTTCTGCTACAGATTCTGCATGTTGATTTTTTAAAAAACGATAACTCCCCTTCATATCTTCCAAAATAGATATTGCTGTCTCCAATGGATGGGAAGCGAGCTCATCTTTCAGCTCTTTTATAAACGGATACGACGATTCTTTCCTTTCTTGTTTCGCTAGCTCAATAGCGTGCTGAAATTCTTTCCTAACCGATGCATTCCATCGAAATCCGCATGCCGCGGGTGTTCGCGACAAATACTTTCCTACATCTTTAAATGCTTCTAGTTGTGTCTTACCTTCACGAATATAACGTAACACTGTTTCTGCGAGTAATGTATCCTCGTCATTAGACCAAGCATCTTGTCTTGTTACATTCATTTGATTCCCCCTCTCCTATTACATTTGCTATTAATATATGCAAACAATAGGGGTGGTAGAATAGAAAGCCATTAAAAAAGATGCCAGAGAGAGTTTCTGCCATCTTTTTTCTTTATTATTGATCAACTACTTGCTTTCCATCATATTGTCCACATGATTTACAAACATGGTGAGGTTTAGTAAGTTCACCACAATTTGAACATTCAACCATTCCTGGTACATGTAATTTTTTATGTGTACGACGTTGATTTTTTACTTTTTTAGAAGTTCTTCTCTTTGGTACTGCCATGTCTTACACCTCCTTCACTTACAAAACGAAAATCTTAACCTTGCTATATCAACACATAGGGTGGGAAGTTATTTTTTTCACTTCACCTTATTGATTTTCTTTATTTTCCTTTTCATCCAACAAAGATTGCAACTTTCTCATTCTTGGATCAATGGTGTCTTCTTGTGGTTGTTCGGAAACTACTTCCCAACCCTCTCCAGAATTCAAACCATATTTCTCAATTTCTTCTTCACTTGCAAATACCCGAAAAGGAATCTCTAATAAAACATTTTCCTTTATATAAGGCTCTAAGTCAAGCATCTCTCCATCAACTGGATGAATTTCGGAATCATCTTCCGCTTGATAATATGGGTTAGTTGAGAAGACTTCAACAGTATCCACTTCGAACGGGTATTGCACATCAATCAATGAACGTGCACACGGCAAGACCATCGTGCCTATCATTTTAATATAACAGGTAATTTGATCACCTTGCATATTTGCGTGACCTTTCACTTGAACAGGACTAATTTGACGAATATCATTATTCCAGCTTTCAATTTCTGAAATATCTACTATCTCATCAAACTGATAATCATCAGAACGTACTATTTTCTGAATGGATATTTTCATTTCTATCACCTCAAGGCACAACGTTTATTTTAAAAGTAATTCGTTGTTTTGTCAACATTTTTTCTTTACAGTAGTTATTCTATTAAATATGATACAATACTACCCAGAAGGAGTGAGCTACATGCACGCTTGTGGATTAGTTGTCGAGTATAACCCTTTTCATCACGGGCATTATTATCATTTGCAAATGGCGAAAAAACAAACTAGCGCAGATTGTATCATCGCTGTAATGAGTGGTAACTTTCTTCAAAGAGGGGAACCCGCCATTACAGATAAATTTTCAAGAGCTAAAATGGCTATAGACCAAGGAGTAGATATAGTTATTGAGCTACCCTATTCAAACGTCGTTCAGCACAGTGATTTGTTCTCTCTTGGTGCAGTGCAAATACTTAATGAAATGCTTGTTTCCTCCATCTGCTTTGGGAGTGAAAATGGTGATATCACCGCATTTCAACGTGCTTTTGATCGATATAAACAAAATCAATTATTATTTAATAAGACATTAAAGGATGAGCTATCTCTTGGGAATTCTTTTCCTACTGCAAATAATAAAGCTTTTCAAAAAATAGGTATGGCTGATACGAATGAACTTGACTTAATGCAACCTAATAACATACTTGGTTTTAGTTATTTAAAAGCAATTGAAAAAGTAAACCCAACAATGCAACCATTTACTATTCAAAGAAAACAAAGTGACTATCATGATCAGCATATTACTAAACCATTTGCTAGTGCAACAAGCATTCGAAATATGTTACTTACAAATGGAGTAATGGATCAAACAATAAATGAAACACTCTCTCAAAACAGTATAGCTTATTTAAATGCATACAAACAAACAACCGGGATTTGGCATACATGGGAAAATTATTTTTCATTATTGCAATACCGAGTCTTAACAATGTCTAAAGAAAGTTTAAAAAACATTCATGGCATCGATGAAGGCATTGAAAATCGAATGACTCGAACTGCTAAGGAAGCAACTAGTTTTAAGGAATGGATGCAATTACTGAAAACAAAACGATATACGCAAACAAGACTCCAACGAATATTTACACATATTTTAACAAATACAACAAAACAATCAATTAATGAAATACAGCAGGTACCTTTTTCATATATCCGTTTACTGGGATTATCTGAGCAAGGAAAAGCTTATTTAAACCAAACAAAGAAAGACAGAGCCATCCCTCTCCTTACCCAATTTAAAAAACAATCTTCTTTAATGATGGCAATGGAAGAACGTGTAACCGATGCATACTATGCCATACTATCCCCTAACATAAGAAAAAAAATGCGGAAACAAGAACTTGAACCACCTTATCAAAAAAAAGAATGAGCGTGCTATGATAGCACGCTCATTCTTTTTATTTTAAGTCATTTAAATAGTTGATCGCGTCGTCAAATGTATCAACTGGAACAATTTTCATCGATGAATCTATTTCTTTTGCTGTTTGTAATGCAATCTGATAATTTGAATCTTTTGCACCACCTTCATTTGGTGCAAAGAAAATGTCACAACCTTCTTCGTCAGCAGCAATAACCTTTTTATCAATGCCACCTATGCGTATAACTTCTCCTTCATAACTAATTTCACCTGTACCAGCTATTTGAAATCCTTTAGTCAAATCTTCCTCTATTAATTGATCATAAATTTCTAAAGCGAACATCAATCCAGCACTTGGGCCACCTATATCACCGCTTGAAAAATTCAATTCTTGATCTACAGTCACCTCACGATCAGTAACTAATTGAATTCCTATTCCTACTCGATCAGGTTCATCGGGAAAAGGGACTAAACCAACTTCCACTTCCTTTTTAGTATCCTCTCGCTCAATGGTTAATGTAATTTCACTACTAGTTGATTGTTTATCAACTAAATCAATTAATGATTCAGCAGTGTTAACTCGTTGTTTATTTACTGCTATAATTTTATCGCCTGTTTGCAATACTTTCTCGGCTGGCATCCCTTCTATAACAGAGACAACATATACACCTTTATAAGAAATGTCTATCTTTTTGTTTGCAGCTTCATAAGCAACAACAGTTGATGCCTCCTGAGAGCTTTCCATCATTTGTAACTGTGCTTTGAAATACTCTTCTTGCGATACACCTTCAGGAAATACGTCAGAAAGCAATTTTATATCTTGAAACGGATCAAGTAATGCCAACGCATATTGTAATGGTGTTGCTTGACCACCACGAACGGTCACTAAATGCATGTCTCCTTCGCTCTCAAATCCGTCTGTTACGCTCACCACTCTATTTAAAGCGTCAGCAGTACCTGGTTTGTAAATATAATAAGGTAGGCGATATAAGGTGACAAACATCAAAATGATAATGAGAAAAACATATAAAATGATACGTTTTTTATTCCAAATCATATTTTCCCCTCTTTACTTTTAACTAATTCACTTTCTTTGAAAAATCAATTCATTCACTGAACTAAATCGTATATGCAGTGCTGGATACAAAAAATAAATACATTTTTCATCTATTACTACGCATAAAAAAAAGGCATGTCTACGTATATTGAATATAAGACAAAAAAATAAAACTATTTTTAGTTTACTATTTTTTAAAAAATAAGTACAGAATAGTATCGGGAGTAGGCGATAACTTTGAAATCCAAAATAAAATCTGCAACCCTCGCATTGTTCGCATTACTAATAGCAGTTGGGTTAATTGTTTTTCCAAATTATACTTTAGAAGCTAGCATGCGTGGAATTAATATATGGTGGGGAACAGTTTTTCCTTCTCTATTACCTTTCTTTGTAACAGCTGAGTTACTGATCGGTTTTGGGGTTGTTCGTTTTATCGGGGTGTTGTTTGAACCGATTATGCGACCAATATTTAATGTACCTGGCGCTGGTAGTTTTGTTTGGGCAATGGGAATGGCAAGCGGATACCCCTCTGGCGCAAAATTGACTGCTCGATTGCGTCAAGAAAAACAGATCACTCAAATTGAAGCCGAACGTTTAGTTTCTTTTACTAATGCATCAAACCCTTTATTTATTATTGCAGCTGTTTCAGTAGGTTTGTTTCATGATGCATCACTCGGATTCCTGCTTGCGATTGTCCATTACTCTAGTAATGCCTTGGTCGGTTTTTGCATGCGTTTTTATGGTAAAAGACAAGAAAAGAGAAATGAACTGCGATCTAAATTGTCTGTAAAAAAAGCATTTGAAGCATTACACAAAACTCGGATACGCGATCAACGCCCATTCGGTAAAATTTTTGGTGATGCCATTGTCAATTCTGTCCAAACATTACTAATGATCGGTGGCTTCATCATCATATTCTCAGTCATTACAACTCTATTACTTCGGATAGGTGTAGCACCTTTCTTATCAAATGGGCTTGCGAAAATACTAGAAATATTCCATTTACCTAGTGAATTAGCATTGCCAATTTTTTCAGGGTTGTTTGAAATTACACTAGGTGCTCAATTAATAGCTGACACAAACCTATCCAGTATATTAGCAAAATCCATTGCAGTCAGCTTTATTTTTGCATTTAATGGATTTTCAGTTCAAGCTCAAGTGGCCAGTATTTTGGCTGAAACAGATATTCGTTTCTTACCATACTTCTTTGCTAGGTTATTGCATGGTGTTCTAGCTAGCGGCATTGCCTTTTTACTATTTCCATATGTATATGATCCGACTCAAACAACAAGTCACGTTACTACAACACTAAACTTATTTAGATCTACAGAAAGCTTTAGTTTATGGTTGAATTTATCAGATTATGGACCAGTTATCACATTAATTTCTTTAGGTATTGCAATATCTATTATGATTAATCGTCTATATAGATACGCATCATAATTTAAATTTTTCTTTCAACGCATCTTCAACTGCTTTCGGCACTAAATCAGATACATTCGCGTTATATTTAGCGACTTCTTTAACCATGCTAGAACTTAAAAACGAGTATTGATTATTTGTCATAATAAAAAACATTTCAACATCCTCATTTAATTTACGATTCATGGAGGCGAGTTGTAGTTCGTATTCAAAATCACTAACAGCCCGAAGACCACGTACGATTGCTTGGGCTTCTTTCTCTTTAGCATAATCCATTAAAAGCCCACTATGACAATCAACGGAAACATTAGGAATAGTGCATGTTGCTTCTCTTAACAAATCTACTCTTTCTTCAACCGTAAAAAGTGGTGCTTTTGATTGATTATTAAAAACTGCTACAATAATATGATCAAAGACTTTAGCCGCTCTTTGAATAATATCCAGATGACCAAAAGTTACTGGATCAAAACTTCCTGGGCATATAGCTATTCTATTCACAGGATTCATCTCCTAACTGGTATAAGGTAATGGAAGTACCACTGCCATAGGTTTCCGATTTTATTTTATTAAATGCTTCAATATGATCTGAGAGCTTTTCTCTCCCATCATGTTCACAAACAACAATTGTTTTTTCATTACAAAGTTTAAAATGATTTATTTGCTTTAGCAATTTCTCATATGATACTTTTTTATACGGTGGATCTAAAAAAATAATATCAAATACTAGTCCTCTTTTACCAGCAGCCTTTAATGCTCGAAAAGCGTCTGTGCGATATACTTCTACCTGCTTATCCATATTCAATTTCTTAATATTTGAATAGATCGTTTGAATTGCTTTTGCTTGTTGATCTACAAATACCCCTTGATTCATCCCTCTGCTAATTGCTTCAATACCTAAAGCACCACTTCCCGCAAATAAATCTAAAAATACTCCACCATCAAAAAACGGACCAATCATTTGAAATAATGCTTCTTTTACTTTATCTGTTGTCGGTCGAGTTAGTTTATTTGGTACCGTCTCTATACGATGACCTTTATATGTCCCTGCAACCACCCTCACCAGCGCCACCTCTTCATTTCTTTTATTCGAATTCTATCCTACCACAATTTTTAATATTGAGAAATAATATTTATTAGGTATAGATCTAGCATTATCGTCCATACTAATTTAGTGAGGTAGCTAATTAATGCTTTGGTTACTTCTTGAAGACGGAGAAGACTTACGTTTCCCCATAAGTTCTTCCTCCGGTTTCTCCTCTCCCTTTGCCTTTTTAGTTTTCTAATGTATAGAAACTAAAAAGGGCCTGCAGATAATATATATCTGCAGGCTTTTTTTAAGTTGCTCTGTTAATGTTCAATTTTGTTATTCGATTAACACCTCTGTAAATAACAACCTAGGTTAAAACGTTATATCTCATGTATAAAATCAGCTATAAGGTAGCTATATTCCACAATTAAAAGAATAACAGTTATTGAAGCAGCAATTCCCCAAATAGTCATTACAGACCGCTTCTTTTGATTTTTACTTAGCTTTTTATCAGACACAACTACACTAATAGCTGTAAAAATACCTAATAAGGCTATGCTGAGCCAAAAAAACATCTTATCCCCCCTAACCACACGTAATAGTCTAGTCATTAAAATTAAGTTTGCGCTCAATAAAACAAGCTAACGTGAGTAACGTCCCAATTAACTCTGCTGATTTACGAAGTAAATAACGTTCTAAGACTTCTTCCATTAACATTCCAGTTGATGATGACGTAGTAAGTGCATCGATTAACTATTCTGTTAACCGATGTTATGCCACTGAATTTAGTAGATTACTCCCAACGTCATAATTTAGGACTTGATTACAGAACGCTTGTTTGATTTAAGTAAGTATCAATAACCAACTTTAACAGAGCCTTTAAGTTATATCCCCATTTTATAATCATATTCTTTTGCTTTATCTTTTTGTGCATTTTCAAATTCGGTTTTCACAAAAGGCTTAGCTGACTGATCAACTTTTGATACAAACGGAAGCCTTTCCAATTTAATTGATTTATCATTCACTTCATCTTGATCAACATAAATAACTGCATATTTAAGATTTTTAGATACATAAATCAAATGTCCATATCGCTTAATTTGTTTTACGTTTTTCATGTGCTGAAACCAAATAACTAAACCTTGTCTATTTGTACGCATAATCTATCCTCACTCACACTAATAATTTTCTGTATTTGTTTTTTATGAGGCTTGACAGCCACAACCGCCACCAGAACCACAACCACAACTACTATCTGTTAACAATGCACCAGCTTTAGGTACTTTTACTTGATCACTTACACTATGTGCAATGCAATGACTTATTTCATCAAGTAATGTTTGAATATTTCGCTCTGCTACTTTAAAAGCTGCTACACAATCATTCATATCCATATCACGCTTTGTTTGTCTAATTTCTTTCATTATATTGCTATAGTCAGGGTGATAACGTCCAAATCGTTGCACTTCTTCATATTGTTCTTTTTTATCATTAAAACGCTTGATCAGTATTTGTGCTTCCGCATCATTTACAAGGCGTTTTTTTGCTTCTATATACTCATCCATTACATCAGATGAAAGGATCATTTGTCCAATTTGTTCAGAACGATCTAATAATTCTACAATTTCTGTTGTTGCCAACACCATTGTTCACCTCCATAACATAATCATATCAATAATATGTCAAAAAAAAAAGTGCAAGTACTAATCTTTCATTGTACTTGCCATCTGAAGAAACATTCCTAATAATTGCATTTGTTCTGAAATACGTTCCACGCGTTGCGGAATTGTTCTACCTTGATATATTTTGGCTTGCTTTTCCATATCTACTAATGCCATTGGATTTCTTGACAACTTACGATACCACGACGGATCATGCCTCATGTAATAAAGCACGCTTGCATTATTTTTAACTTGTTGATAAATAAGTGGATCCATTGAATGAACTCCTAATCATAGTAGTGTTGAAATGGGTTTCTGTTGGGAAACTGCTTCGCTTTAGTAGGTATTTGTTTTTTCACTTCTTGAAATTGACCGATTAATGATTGGATATTTGCAACTGCTCCATTAAGTTGACCGATATGTCCCTCCACTTTGCTTAAATCTATTTTTTCTACTATATCAGTCATTTGCTTCATCCATTGCTTACTTGATTTTGAACTATTATTCTTTACATTAGATACTTCATCTGTGTGCTTATAGTTCTCCCAACTAGGATCGTCTTCACCTAATAAAACCCATTTCTCATAAAATTCTTGCCACTTTTTATTACCATTTCTAACTTCTTTAATCGTGCCTGGATAACGCTTTACAAATGTCTTGAATTGTTCGATATTTTGTTCATTTCTCATAAAGAACACACCTCACATACCCAACATTATTCTTAATATAATTTAGTATATGTATACACTTATCACACGTGCACCTTATATTTGTAAACTAACTGTCAATACGTAGTCTTGTTCGTTTAAGTATTTTTTAACAAAAGAACATGACAGTAAATGTTTGATAAACTTCCCTTTATCAGCTAGTGACTTTAATTGTGAGTAAGCATGTTACATTTATAGTATAGTTAGAGCTAATTATAAGTATTCATCCATCACGAACAATGAAAAAGACGCTTTGTCCTTAATAGACAAAACGTCTTCAATATTTAATGCAATTGATCTTGTTCTGATATTTCTTCTAGCGCACGACCTGCTGCCACATTCGATTGTTCCTCTTGTGCCAAATCACCTAAAGCAACGATACCAACTAATTTCTGACCAGCAACAACTGGTAATCGTCGAATCTGATGTTCGGCCATTAAATCAGATGCTTCTTGGACACTTGTATGTGACTCCACAGTAACAAGGTAATCGCTCATTACTTCGTCAATTTTTGTAGTACCTGGTTTATCCTTTGCATAACCACGTAATACTAAATCTCTATCTGTCACCATACCAATTAATTCAAGAGATTCCTTACAGATTGGAATTGCTCCAACATTTTTTTCTGTCATACGTTTTGCACAATTAATTAAAGTATCATCAGGTGTACAATAGGTTAAGTCTGTTGACATAATTTCATTTATTGATCGCAAACTGTTTCCTCCTTCAATGCTTTTGGATTAAACGATAAAACAATGAACGGATAAATCCGTTCACTATCTTATTATGACCGAATAAATCGAAATCTTTCATGTATCCACATATTATTTACAAAAAGAAATCAAACGTGGCGATATATTCGTTCATAATATATTTTTTTAATTAGTAGACTATTCAAATCCTTTACTTCATGCTATATTCTGTTTATACATAATTTTTTTACTATTTTTTCGTTTCTCGAAAGGAGTTCCATACTCAAGTGTTTCGTTACCTTACTAAACGTCATTTGTTATATATTTTTTTAGCTGCACTATTGCTACTTATTGGATACTTTATCCTTCCTATCTCTTTACCATTAATTCTTGCTTTTTTGACCGCATTATGCCTGAATCCGTTTATTCATTGGTTACAATTCCGATTCAAATTGAACCGTAAAGTCTCTGTTATTATTGTCTTTCTCATATTTGTTTTAATAACAGGCGTTTTAGGCACATATGTTATTGCAAGTGTTGTAACACACATTGTTAATTTTGTTGAGAATACACCAACATATATTAATCAAATAATGGATAAGTTTGTTGAATGGCAAACACAAATGGAAAATATGATGGAGGATTTACCAGCAGAATTTATTACAGAAATCCGAGATGGTATTGCAAATAACATTACCAATTTTAGCGATACAATAAAATCACAGCTGCAAGTGGAAAAAATCGCCGGAATAGTGGCAACTATTCCAGAATATTTAGTTAGCTTATTAGTGTATCTGATTGCATTGTTTTTATTTATGATTGAATTGCCTGTACTAAAAGCAAGTGTTTATCGCTATTTAACTGATGCGACAGCTGAAAAAGTTCATTTTATGAATACAAGATTATCAAATCTTATCCTTGGATTTCTTAAAGCTCAATTTCTTGTTAGTATTATTATATTTATTGTTACATTGCTTGGTTTACTATTGATTGTGCCACAATATGCGATTATTATGTCATTAATCATATGGGCGATTGATTTTATACCCATTATTGGATCTATCGCTATTTTAGCTCCTTGGTCATTATATATGTATATTACTGGAGACCTCGTTATGGGAACCAAATTAGCTATCCTTGCGATTATCCTGTTAGCAATCCGTAGAACCGTTGAGCCAAAAGTAATGGGACAACATATTGGTTTATCACCATTAGCCACATTAATTGCTATGTACATTGGTCTCCAACTATTCGGGTTTTTAGGATTTATTATTGGACCATTAGTCGTTATTGGCTTTAACTCTGCAAAAGAAGCAGGTATTATTAAATGGGACTTTAAATTATAACAATGTAACGCACAAAAAAGCACCTCATATTCATATAACAAACCGCACCAATCGGTGCGGTTTGTTATATGATCAAACAATGGACAAACAAGCTAAAAAAAATCGAATAAATGTGGTTTGTTTATTTGACTAATGTCATCCCACCTTATCTTTTCTTCTTTCACTATAATTTTTCCGAATATTTGTAAATTCTCTAACGACTCACTGCCCAATAGCAATGCAGTAATTGAATTAATATTTGCTTCAAAATTTATATCAACATTGGTTGCTTGATCGACTTTTTCAACTTGCTTACATTTTCGATCTTCAAATGTTATTAGCCATTTCCCATTATTCCATGATGCATGTTCGTCTTCCAATTTGAAAAGCAGACGAACTTTTTCTTTTGCAGTAATGTACGGATATTTTTTCATAAATCCAGAAAAATCAATAATACGTGACATGAAATAAGCTTTTTTAATTAATGGAATACGCGGATTATCAAGATAAAAAGCAAAAGAATGATTCGGTTGTGCAACAAGCGTAATTGAATTAACCATTGAGTCGTGATTTTTGAGCCATTGTAGTAATCCTTGACAAGCATCAATGGATTGATAAACAAATTCTTTAATGCGTAAATGGGATGCATTAATGTCAGCAATCAAATACCCAAGTGCATCTCCTGCTCGGTTGTAATAAATGATGATTGTGTCCTGTTCAGAAATAACGCGCTTTTCCCACCACCAATCATCTCTGTTCATCATTAAACCATATTGCGATGCTTCATCTTTATATAACTTTTTTAATGTTGCTTTCTCTTGTTCAAAAGCTACTCTTTTGCAAAATCCTGCTGTTTGATATGTTGGAATATCTTTAGGGGTCAAGTCATATTTGTACGTATAATTTGTTACTTCATATCCAAATTTACGATAAAATTTAATTAAAAATGGATGAAGCATAGATAACGTAAATCCTTGTTCCTTCATTTCAGCAAATGATCGCATTAATAATTGATGAATATGTCCAGTTCTACGAAACTCCGGCCAAGTAGCCACACCTGCTACGCCACCAAATTCTAACTTTTCATCTCCTAAAAAAAGTTGCAACGGTAAAATATGTAGTTTAGCAGCTAGCTGATTATCTACAAAAGAACCTAAATTTATTTCTCGTTTTTGCATTACCTCTTTTCTTTCCAACTTTTCTACTTCTGATAGTCTATATTTAAATGCATATTCTTCAAGGCAAACTGCTTGATCAAAATCTTTTGCTGTCAAGTTTCTTATTGTATTGTTTTTAATTATTTACACAACCCTTCGTAGATTTAAATTAATCCTTCTTTCATCTTGTTATCAATTTCTTCGCAAGATATACGGGTTAACTGTATTGCTAATTTAGGAGAAGGATGCTAGGTGTCTTCTTTCCTCATTCACCTATCTATATAATAAAAGAGCTGTCTAAATTAGACAACTCTTTTATTTAAAATCCTAATATCGCTTTAATCATACTGGTTGTTTCCCCACCATCAAAAAATACATATAGTAAAAGATATACAATTACTCCTGTAATCGAAGTGAAAAACCAAATAATACTTGTAATAGGACCTAGTTTTTGATGTTTTTTGATCTTTCGTTTAAAAGCCAATACAAGCGTCGTAATTCCAAATATCGCTCCAATTGTAGCGAGATTAATGTGAAAAATCAAGAAAATGGTATAGTACAATTTCAAATCTTCCGGACCACCGAAGCTTGTATTACCAATAAATATCGTGCGTGATGCATAAATAATAAAGAAGGCTAATGCACTAATAGCAGCAGCAATCATAACCTTCTTATGTGCTTTATACTTTTTCTTAACAACTAATATCCAACCAACCCCAACTAAAATAGCACTTAATACAATCAACGCTGTACTAATCGTAGGTAATAGTGGCATGTCATCCTCTCCATTCTAACCCATTACTTTCATATAATAGAAGGTAATGTGAAAATAATTATACTGATAAAAATAATCATTAAATAAAACAATGAATACACAAATACTTTATTAGCCCACTTATATGTGTCTTGTTTTTTGATTCCTTTTAAGCTTACCATTAGCCAACCAATATTTAGCCCACTTGCTAAGAGAAAAAAGAGAAGTCCTAATTCATATAAGAAAAACGGAATTGGCAGCAAACAAATAATGTAGAATATAATTTGACGCTTAGTCACATCGAATCCATATACTACAGGCAACATAGGAATATTCGCAGCTTGATATTCATCTTTCTTTTTAATGGCCAATGCTAAGAAGTGCGGTGTTTGCCATACAAAAATTAGTACAAATAACGCAAATGCCATTATAGATAAATCAGGATCAACCGCAGACCAGCCAATTAAAGGTGGTACAGCTCCTGATAAACTTCCAACCGCTGTATTCAACGTATATCGTCGTTTTGACCACATCGTATATAATACGACATAAGCAAACCAACCAAGAAACCCAAAAAAAGCTGCTTGCCATGATGTAATGAATAAAAATATAACACCCACAATAGACAATAGGATACCTAGCAATAAAATAACTGTTAATGACATCGTTCCAGTAACAGTAGGACGTTTTTGTGTACGAATCATTATCAGATCAATATCTCGATCATAATAATTATTTAACACACTTCCTCCTGCAATCACTAATGCGCTACCGATTAACATGAGAAATAAATCTAACCAATAGTCATTTAATTGTAGTTGATTTTGGTAAAGTGCTAATAGAAAACCTGCAAGAGCTGTCATTACATTAGATTGAATGATTCCTGTTTTAAACAAAGCTTTTAAATCAGCTGTTCGTTTTATTTTTTCTACAGCTTGGTCGGCTGAATTAGTCAGCATTTCTTCAGCTGTTGAATCATATTTCTGCATCTTATTATCACAACCATTCATATTTTATATATACAAAAAAAATATACATACTCTCATATTTTTAGCAAACTTTAGCCCTTTTTTCAAGCTTTTTATACTTTTTAGTAGAATATCTAAAAAAAGAAACGCTAACACAAACAGCATTAGCGTTGAAACGTAGTAATTATTTTATTGCATCTGTACACGACGAATATTTTTTGGTTTTTGATCGGTGTAAGCTTGTTCACTCTCCATATTCGGTTCTAAATTGGCTTTTTTCACATGTCTGGCTATGTTATTTAAAATTCCCATGGAGATTAATAATACAAGTAAAGAAGAGCCACCATAACTTATAAACGGCAGTGTCACACCAGTGATCGGTAGCAATCCACTAATAGCCCCTAAATTAATAAACGCCTGAACACCTATCATCGATGAAATACCAATAGCTAATAAAGAACCAAATGTATCTTGACATTTTCTTGCTATATATAAGCCTCGCAAAACAATAGTCGCTAATAAAGATAGCACAACAACAACGCCCACAAAACCAAGTTCTTCTGCAACAACTGCCATAATAAAGTCATTATGTGCCTCTGTTAAATAACCAAGTTTCTGTATACTTTGACCTAACCCTAAACCATCTATCCCACCAGTACCAATAGCTAGATAGGATTGTATCAATTGATACCCACTATCTTCCGCGTCTAAAAACGGTTGATATGCACCAGAAAACCTAGATAAACGTTCACTATTAAGCATATTCGCACCAGCTAAAATAACAAAGCCAATCCCAGCCACAATTAATAATGATAAATGTCTTAATTTAATACCTGAACTAAAAATAACACTACATGCAATCAAAAAGATAATCGCAGCAGTACCTATATCAGGTTGAAGTGTAATTAAACCTAGCAATATCCCAGTCATAACTAAAGGTGGTAATACCGCCGTACCAAAATGTGCTATGTAATGTTGTTTTTTTGAATATACAGATGCTAGGTACATGATCAATCCTAGTTTCACAAACTCCGCTGGCTGAACAGAGAAGCCACCTATAGATAGCCAAGATTTAGCACCTTTTATCGGCTCTTCAAATAAAACCACAATGAGCATAACAATTAAAATACCCACAATAAATTTCATTAACTTTTGATAATGACGATAATTAAAAAATATACAGAAAATAAATAGACCTAATCCAATGATAAACCATTGAATCTGCTTCATCATATAATGATTAGCTGGATATCCATCTTTCACAGCAATGACCATACTAGCACTGTAAATCATTACAATACCAAATAGAGTTAACATAATTGGTGCAAAAATCAGGATAAAGTCAAATGTTTTCCATCTCTGTTTCATAACTTTTCCCCTTCAATATCATCTTATTGAAATAAAAAAACCTTGCCGATTACATGGCAAAGGCTTTTATCTATCGATAGATACTCACTCACTTGTTCAAGTTCGTTGCGCAGCTTCATGTAATAAATTTAGTTGTCTCTCTAGACTATCTATCAGTTGTTTTCCCTCTTCTTCAGAAACTAAATTTAATCGTACCGCAAAATCTATTTCCCTTGATAAACCGAACATTTGTGTATCCAATACTTCCTCATATAATGGACATTGAGGCATTGTAAGATTATCCATTTGAACCTTAATCAATTTAAGTATTTTTTCAGCATCCGCCTTAAGAAGGGCATAGGCTTTTTCTGTATTACTTTCAGCCACATTAGGTATCAAATTCATTCCCCTCCATTATACAACTTCTTCTTTCTATATTAGCGTTAAAAATAAAAAAATGCAAGATGATAGAAAATATTCAACGAAAGAATTAACGACATATTATGCATTATTGGAGATTAATGAATAACTTTTAAAATTCAACAAAAAATAACCCTAAATATAATCTTGAAAAAGATTGGGGGTTACTAAATTGAAAAAATATTTTTTCTTTATTTGTTTAGCTTTTCTTTTATCCGCTTGCCAATCCAATGAAGAACAGTCACTTTCAGATCAAAAGTCAGATGATCACATGCTACAAGTTAAAAATTCAGATCCATCGTCTGAACAAACAAAATTAACTAATCAAGAAATAGCAAAACATCTCGCTCGTGTGGCCAATCGTGTGCCAGATGTAAATGAAGCAACTGCATTGATTGCTGGCCCTTACGCTGTTGTGGGCATAGATGTCAATGAAAAACTGGACAGATCTAGAGTAGGAACGATTAAGTATGCGGTAACAGAAGCCTTACATGATGATCCTTATGGAAAAACCGCTGTCGTAATTGCTGATGCTGATGGAACAGAAAGAATTAAAAATATGGCTAAAGGATTTCAAGAAGGGCATCCTATACAAAATATTATAGAAGAATTATCAGCTATTGTCGGTAGATACATGCCAGAAACGCCACCAAAAAATACGCATACGAATGAATCAGATCAGAACAAGGACAGTATATCCAATAAAGAAGAAAAAGATTTAGAAAAAATTCAAGAAGAACAATCGAATCACTATATGAATAAAAACAGAGAATAGGGCATTACTTCCTATTCTCTTTCTTTTAAATGATTAAAATATGCTACACCGAACTGAGAACCCTCATCAACCATTTTAGCATTTTCTATATTATCTACTTCTGGCACACCTGCCTCTTCAATCGGAAATGATTTTGATTTTTTCATAGTATTAACGCATTTTTTTACTGCCATCATTCCTTTATCACGTGCCTCTTTATTAACAGTGTAATAAAGCAAAATACTAGCTATTATAGTATATACAATACTTTTTCGCACTTAATCACCCTTTCTTGCTATTCATATTAGTAATCATTCCCGTAAAAAAATCATTTTAAACGATTCATTAATATTCGCTATTTCTCCTATTTAGATTACTATGGTAAACTAATGAATAGAAAATCTTTATCACAAGAAATAGAGGTGACGAGATGAGAGTAAAATGTCCAATCTGCGATACCGTAGATGATATAAATCATGACTCCCCATTAGCAAAAAAATTAAGAAATAGAAAAAAACACTTATACCTATGCCCTAACTGCACAGCACGTATAGGTGAAAACACAAAAAAAAGGCAAGAAACCGGTGACTTTCAATTATTTGAACAACCGAAGAAAGAAGATCCTTATATTTAAGATATTACAAAACAAGTATACAAGCAGAACATGTTACCATGTATACTTGTTCTTTCTTAGTTATAATTAAAATACAATGGTTATTTTAACTCGATATATTGATTAATAATTTTATCTTTTAGCAATGGGTGCCCAGAGAAAGCTGTGTTTTCTGTCAGGAAGTTTAATGGCGTCCCATCAATTTGTGTTGTAATACCACCAACCTCTTCGATAAGCATCACACCAGCAGCGAAATCCCATGGATATAATCTTATCGAAATATAGGCATCTAATATGCCTTCTGCGACACCTGCGAATTCTAATGCACCAGAACCATAGGATCTCGTTCCTCTAACCGTTTTAATAAGCTCTTGTATTTTCATATGATTCAATCGATTATTTTCACAGCTCAACAAACTGTTAACTAAGAGAATACTCTCTTCCAAATGAACATGTTCTTTTAAAGGAGCTAATTGTCTTTCATTACGAAACGCACCTTCTCCTTTCTTTACGTGATATAAGACATCTTCCATTACATTATAAATAAACCCTATTTGACCAATTCCATCTTGGTAAATGGCCAAAGATATAGCAAAATTTCGTTTCTGGTGAACAAAATTCATCGTTCCATCAATCGGATCTAAAATCCATACTACCCCGTCCATTGTTGATAAATCATCCCCAAAACCTTCTTCAGACAACAATTTATGTGACGAGTAGCTCGATCTGATTTTATCCGCAAAATATTTTTCCGTCTGTTGATCCATTTCAGTCACTAAATCATTTGGGTCTGATTTTGTCTCTACCTTCAGTGTCTTATTTAAACTTCTCCGAATAATTTCACCCGCTTCCAATACCCAATGCTTTGCTTGTTCATATAACTTATCACGTTCTGCTTTGTCCAATATTATCCCTCCAAATTAACACTTGATCCGGCTTTGAAAATACACTTCAATCACGCTTCATTACATTCACTTTGTTATCATAAAAAATGTGATTATGTTATAGTAAATATACATTTAGTCTACTCAATTGTACTATATATCTAAGCTAAAACCTAATAGATTCATTTATATCGAAAGGGGTAATTATTATGCAATTACAAGGATTTGAGAAAAAAGATTTTGATACATTTTATATAGACGGACTTGATGAAAGAATGAAAGCAATTCAAGAACGAATTCAACCAAAATTTAAAGTAATTGGTACCGAATTAACCGATCATCTTTCCGTTAAGCTCGGACAGGAAATGTTTCTACACATTGCCAAGCATGCTCGCCGTTCCGTTAATCCACCGAATGATACATGGCTTGCAATTTGCGAAAATAAACGCGGTTACAAAAAACATCCACATTTTCAATTAGGTTTATTTGATGATCATATTTTTGTCTGGCTTGCATTTATTTATGAGTTACCTGGAAAAGATAAAATAGCAACACAATTCTTGTCTGATATAGACAAACTACAAAGTTTACCTAATTCATTTGTTGTATCATTAGATCACACAAAAAAAGATGCCATTTCTATTCAAGAATTATCTAGCGAACATTTAAATCGCGTACGTACCGTGAAAAAAGCAGAGCTATTAATTGGAAAACATATTTCGAAAGAAACGGCCATAGAACTAGATACTGAAGTATTTATTAATGATGTAAAAGAAACGTTTGATACGCTAGTTCCTTTGTATCAAAAAGCGATGCATGTTTTATAATATAGTTAAAAGACGTGTCCCAAAGCTGACTGTCAATGCTTTAGGGACACGTCCCTTACCTTAATCCATTTTGAATACCCCTAATCCTAATAATGATGATTCTCTAGCCTGCTTCATTGTCCGATAAATGGAGTATCCTGTACTTTGTTGAAAATGTTTGTCTATTTGTTTTTCTTCACTTTTAGATGGAACAATTTGTTTAAAGCATTGATATGCAAAAATCAAATCATCATGCTTTACACTTTGCTCATTCGCCTTTTCAATTAAGGATAAAAAGTTGACTACATCAATTATCTCATCTGTTGTCCATGACTCATTTAGTGGATAACTATAATTCATTTCATTCTTCCTTTCTTTCTAATTCGTTAGCTAGTAATTTCATTTATTATTTGCTATAATTTTTTTGTTTTCTAACTTTAATTGTATAAAGAGGAGCACCGATTATGCAAGATCAAAATCAAACACCTTTATTTTCAGGCTTACAAGCACACGTAAACAGTAAACCAACATCCTTTCATATCCCTGGTCACAAAAAAGGGCATGGAATGGAAGTGAATTTTCGTAATTTTATTGGGGAAAATGCATTGTCTATTGATTTAATTAATATTAGCCCTTTAGACGATCTTCATCATCCTCGAGGTATGATAAAAAAAGCACAAGAGTTAGCGGCGGAAGCTTTCGGTGCTGATTATACTTTTTTTTCGGTTCAAGGAACTAGTGGTGCGATCATGGCAATGGTTATGAGCGTTTGTGGACCAGGCGATAAGATTATTGTACCGAGAAATATTCATAAGTCGGTTACCGCCGCACTTATTTTCGCTGGTGCTATCCCTATTTTCATCCATCCTGAATTAGACAATCAATTAGGAATTGCACATGGTATAACACCTGAATCTGTTAAGCGCGCAATTAACTCGCATCCAGATGCAAAAGGGGTATTTGTCATTAATCCTACCTACTTTGGTATTGTTGCAGATCTTAAGCGCATTGTGACTATCGCACATGAGAATAATATTCCAGTGTTAGTAGATGAAGCACATGGAGTACATATCCACTTTCACAATGATTTACCTTTATCAGCAATGCAAGCTGGAGCTGATTTGGCAGCTACTAGTGTCCACAAACTTGGTGGTTCATTAACCCAAAGTTCTGTATTGAATTTAAATAAGGGATTAGTTTCCCACGAACGGGTTCAGAGCATTTTATCTATGCTTACAACTACATCAACATCTTATATTTTATTAGCTTCTCTCGATGTCGCAAGGAAACAATTAGCTATATCAGGTGAAAAGCTAATCAATAAAACAGTTGAACTTGCAACAATTACAAGAAAAGCTATTAATGCGATCCCTCATCTGTATTGTCCAGGTAAAGAAATGCTAGGAACCGAGGCGACGTTTGATTATGATTCGACTAAGTTAATTATTTCAGTTAAACAATTAGGTATTTCTGGTTATGATGTAGAGAAATGGTTAAGAGATAATTATAATATAGAAGTAGAATTATCTGATATGTATAATATCCTTTGTATTATTACACCTGGTGATACGTCTATCGAAACAAACAAATTGATTCATGCCTTACGTCATCTTTCTAGCATCTACCAAGCTAATCCAACCAATAAACAAATAGAAGTAACGATCCCTCCTATACCTAAATTGAGTATAACACCAAGGGATGCTTTCTATTCAGAAACCGAAACGATTTTATTAAAAGAATCGGCAGGTAGAATTAGTGCGGAATCGATCATGGTCTATCCGCCTGGTATACCTATTTTTATTCCGGGTGAAATAATAACCGAAGCAAATTTAGCATATGTAGAAAAGAATATTCAAACCGGTTTACCTGTCCAAGGACTAGAAGATGAAACGTTAGCAACTATTCATGTTATTAAAGAAATGAAACCTTTTCAATGACATTATTTTAAACCGAGCTTAAGCAAGCTCGGTTTAATTTCACCCTTATTCTATTGTTTTAATTGCACGGGGATTTACCATTGTATACCCTTTATCTCTTAAACCTATGACAATATCAGCCATTGCAGCATTTGTCCATTCCCGATCATGCATTAATAAGTTGGCACCTGGTTTTAGAAGTGAATATTCTTCACCCACTTCCGGTCCTTCACCTGAGATCATTGCTTTTTTCAACTTTTCTGCATCTTGATAAGGAGCAAAGTAATCATATCCATATGTCCAATTCATTAATATCATTTTTTCTTTTTTAACAAGTTCTCTAGAATAATCCGTATTTGCACCATGTGGGGCTCTAAAGAATTTCGGACGTTCTCCAATAACTTCTTCTATTAGATCACTTAAACTAACAATTTCTTGGCGCTGTGTTTGTTCATCTATTTTTGTTAAATTTGCATGTGTCATTGTGTGATTGCCAATTTCAAATCCCATTTCATGAATCTTTTTTAAAGTTTCTTTTTGTTCATCTGTATTTAAAAAATGACCATTCACAAAAAAGATTGCATTTGCATCTAAGTCTTTCAACGTATTCGCCATTTCTAAAGCATATTTATCTGGTGCATCATCAATTGTTAGTAATACTACATTTTCATCAGCATCATTTACTGGAATTACTGATGAATTCTCATTAATTTCATATTCTACTTCAACTTGTTTGACTACTTGTTCTTTTTCTTCTTCATGATTTGAGTCTTCGTTTTCCTCAGCCTCGTTATTATCACTGGCTTCTTCTGTATTAGTTTCTTCCTCTTTACTATTGTCTTTTTTTTGGTCACTATTACTACATGCTGTTATAATAAAAATTATCGCTACTACTAATAGCAACATGCTAAGCAACAAGCCTCTACGCTTCATCTGTAAACCTCCTGCTGTTTATATATACAACTATTATACGATAAACCGTTTCGAATATCTGCAATATCAATTAGTTTTTAAAAATCATTGTACATTCACGTATTAATTCGCACTTGAGTGAATTTCATAATTTATAACCCTTGTGCCCCAACAAGTTTGAGATACAAAAAAAGAAGTACCTCCCCAAATCT
>NZ_JBISEP010000028.1:0-42027 GCF_044383835.1 Paraliobacillus sp. JSM ZJ581 | reverse complement strand
TAGAGATAACAATCTTTATCATTCATCTTATCCACAAAATTATCATCGAAGACCTGGATTCGGATTTGGCGGACCATTCTCAGGATTCGGTGCATTTCCTGGTCCAGGAATCGGTCGACCAGGCTTTGGTTTTGGCTCACCACTAATAGGTTTTGGTGTACCCTTTCTAACTGGTGTAGCAACGGGAGCATTATTAACTCCAGGGTATGGACCTGGTTATGGCTATCAGCCTTACCCTCCATATCCCTATTATTAACAGGTCACCATGAGCTTTGTTGTTGCAACAAAGCTCATTTTTAATTTTTATATATAGGTAAACGCACAATTCTATAAGTACAAGTTGAGCGTTGTCTGTTTCTAACATAGGATGTGACATGAGGCCACTAGGCTTTAGTAATTAACTATTCATGTAAGGAGTAGATATCATGTATTCAGACCATTCATATGAATATAATTATATGCACGATCAGAATGATTGTTATCATTGCCCACCTCAAGAACCTAGTAACAGTTATCTAGAGGCAGATGAGCAACGACAGTTATTCCCTTGGCTCCCATCTTTCGGAGGCGGAGGACAAGGAGGACCTAGTTCACCACCTCCCTTTCCACCTCCTGGTCAAGGTTCACAATCTGGACCACCAATGGGACCACCACCAGAATTCACACCGTCACAAACACAAAAAGCACAAACATTTGCAGTTGACCCAGGAAGTATTCAAGGGTGCCTATATCGTTACACCTATATCTGGCTAAGAGGTTTCCAGCAGTTCTGGTTTTATCCAACGTATGTAGGTCGCAGATCTGTTTCTGGTTATCGTTGGAATGGATTTAGGTGGGTTTATTTCGGTATCGACTTACGTCAAATCCAATCATTTACTTGTTTCTAAATTTAAAAAGGCGTCAAGATCAGACACTGATCTTGACGCCTTTTTATATCTAACTATTTTCTCTTCCTTCATTTTCTTTTTTTTCTGCTACTTTATCTTGCATTTCCCCTTTTGCTTTATCTTTCTTTCCTTCTGCTTGGAGCTTAGGGTTATTTGTTGCATTTCCTATTTGATCTTTTACTTCTCCCTTTACCTTACTAACTGCACTTTTTACTTTATTGCTTAAATCTTTTCTTTCATTCATTGTTTTACACTCCCTTATAAGTGTTGGTATGTATTTACCACGTAGAAGAAATGATAAAACGTTTGATAATAATAAAATGATTCTAGCTAACAATAAGGTGAACTTACACAGAAACAAGGAGTGCTCTAACATGGAAGAATTTCCGATTATTCACACAAATTTCTGGGATGCAATACTTGCTGTACCAACTGTAGTCATACTTACCCAAATCATTAAAATTTGGATACACATTAAGCCCGTTTTGGTTCCAACAGTAGCAAATATCATAGGTTTACTAATTGCTATATTTTTTGCGCATAAACACAATATTTGGGCAGGTGTTTTTATGGGATTCTTTTATGGAAACGCTAGTGTCGGTGTCTATGCATCACTTAAAACAAGTCTAATAGCATACAAAAACAAACAAATAAAAAAATAGTTTTTCATCTTTTCTTAGGCTATAGAGATGAACATCCCATTATACTAACGCATAAGCTAATAGGAATACAACAAACGGGAGTGTATCGAATGGTAAAAAATGAAGTACAGCAGTTAATAAATCAATTAATTCAAATCGAACAAATCTCTACCACATTATATTTAGCTATGTCGGCGTATATGGAGCAAAAAAACTACACAGGCATGGCCAAGTGGTTAAAGATACAATCTGACGAAGAGCGTACACATATGTTAGTGTTAATTGATTATTTATCCGGTAAAGATGGGGTAGTTAAACTGGGCGAGATTCCAGCACAATCAAGTAATTATGGGACGCCTTTAGAAACATTTGAAAAAGTACTCGCGCACGAACAATATGTTACAGACGCTTATCGTCAAGCTTATGATTACGTGAAACAAATCGACCCACAAACAACCGTAATTATTCAAGACTTTCTCCGTGAGCAAATTGACGAAGAAGCACAAGCATTAACAATTGTAAATCGCTTAAAACTAGCAGAAAATAATACTTCGGCAATTTTGCTTATCGATCAAGAGCTTGGACAAAGACAGACTAAAGTATAAAGCAAGCAACCATCATAAACAAAACAGGTGGGTCATGCGCGTATATTATCTAAGTAAAAGCCAAACAGTACTATCTCAACATGGTGCACTACAGTATATAAGAAATACTTTTATATCAAATTTAATCTATAACCATGCCTATATTCATGATAGACAACTTAGATTTCTATTGTCCGATTCACTTTTTTTATCAGCTAGTCTTACAAGGGTTGCAAATGTGGTATCTGTTCTTACACTTAGAAAAAAGAACCAAGTCCTGTTGACAAGAGCTTGGTTCTAACATTGTTTTATTCGTTAATTAATGATTCAATTTTTTTAATACTAAACGGTTCATCCACTTTTATTCCATTAACAAAGACACTTGGGACTGATTCAACCTCTAAACCTCGTGTGTATTTTCGAGTTACATTAATAGGATCCACTTCATTGTCTTGAAGCATAGTTTCCTGATCAAGACCGTATTCTGAAATAATATCTTTAATATATTGTTCTGTTCCCCAAGCTCCATCTTGACTTTGCGAGTCGCTTATTATTCTTCTAGCAATTTCATAATATTCTTCCTTATTATAATGAATGAGGTTTTGATCAAATTTAGAAAGTCGTAAAGATGCATCGTTTAAATAGACCATAGATTGCATTCTAAACTTCGCTTCACCTGTTTCGATATATTTCTGTTCCAATTCAGGTAAAACTTCACTCATCCAATTCTTACACGCCGGACAAGAATAATCAAACGCTAAAAAGATTTCATTAGCAGCATCTTCTTCACCTAAATATACCATTTTTTGATCATCAATTGGTGTTGTATTTACTTGATCAACAGAAGTTGTATTTATACCTAATAAAACTGCAGCAACAATCACGACAATTGCAAATACAGAACCTATTATAATTAATGGCTTTTTCTTCATTTTTTCTCCTCCAAAAATGATTATTTTTTATATTATTTACTTTACCGCATAATGACTATTTTTTCCACAAAAAAATTGGGAGAGGAATCACCTCATCCCATTCATTTTCAATTAATCTTCATCTGCTTCTTCATTATCATTATCTTCATCATCTTTGTGCTCTTCTTCCCGTTCTTCTGCTTTTTCTCGCCCTTCTTCTTTGCGCTCTCTAGCTTCTTCTCTGTGCTCTTCCTCACGTTCTTTAGCTTTCTCCTGACGTTCTTTTTCTCGTTCTGCCGCTTCTTCTTTACCTTCTTCTTCTCGTTCTAACGCTTCCTCTTGACGTTCTTCCTCACGCTCTTCCACTTCTTCTTTACGTTCTTCTTCTCGTTCTAACGCTTCCTCTTTATCTTTTTTTGCCTCTTCCTTATATTTCTCCGCTAGCTTTTTCATTTCACTTTTATATTCTTCTTTTGTTATTTCTCCAGAAGCTAACATCGCTTGTAATTCTTCTCTTTGTTCAGCTCTCTCTTTCAAGTTATCTAATTTTTCAATCACATAGGATATATTAATTTTCGCTTGCTCTGGTAAATCCTCTCTTTCTAACAGAGCTGTTAATTCTTCAATACGCTCTTCTAATCGATCAGCAAGAGTATTTTCTATTTCTTCTACCTCTTCTGGATCATTGTCATCATCAGTTGATTTTGCCTCAGTTAAATCAGCATCTGCTTGATTTGTATTTGCTTGAGATTCTTTTATTAATTGGTCAATGCTTTCAATATCTCCATCTTCTATTGCAGCTTTTGCTTCCTTTAGCCTCTCTGTTGCATATTGATCTTGGAGAATCGCCTTATCTATTTTATCTACTGTTAACTCATACTCCACTTCTTCCATCAAACGAGTCGTATCATATAACTCTGCTTTAGTGCTGATTACTTCTTCTGCTTCATCAGCCAATACTTGCCCTCCAGCCACTAACAATCCCGCACCTAAAATAACACTAAATAATTGTTTTTTCATCTCTAACTCTTCCCTTCTCTTATTATTTAATATGATTTAACAAGCTTTCAATATTAGGTTTTGTTTGTTCATATGCTGATACAGGTGACATAAAAATAATAATAAGATTAACCGATTTATTATGTTCTTTAAAATATACATCTGTTCGAACAGCATCTTCAAACGTTGATTGATAAGATAATGTATTATTCTCTTCAGAAATAATTTCAATATTTTCTGTGCTAGCTTTCAATTCTTGTTTTATATCTGCAAACGTTCGATCACTTGAGACTGAAGAGATAATAGCTTGTGACTTACCATGACTAAGTATGACATTTAAATTATTTGTATCTGCATCAGATTTAAATTTCCAATCAGCATTTTCTTTAATAGAGAGATCATAATTTTTATTCTCATAAAGAATAGACCCTTTAGTTGATTCCGCCTCAACATTCTGTGATGGCTTATCTGCTTTACATCCAACTAATAAAAGTATTGAAAATAAAGCCATTAAGGTAAACACCGATTTCCTGTTCATGACGAACCTCCTCTCACGAAAAAAGCACACTTCCGCTAACAAGGAAAGTGCACTTGCTTAACGGTAACTGGCTAGCATAGACAAAGTCTTTAGCCCCTGTAGCTTTGCGCCCCAACTTTTCAGTAGGTTTGCCTTTATCAATTTTTAAATTCGTTTGTTTTCTTCTAATCATATATTAGGTTTGATACAGGTTAATTTTAACAAATTTTTTTCCCTTTTAACACAGGTAATTTATCGCTTTCTTCGTCTTTCTATTAAGCAAATATCCCTACTCTAATAGACTTATCAATATTGAAGTAGGCTTTGCATCACGCTCTATAACCATTACAATGTATGCTGGACAAGCGCTTTAGCAATCGCGATAGCATACTCCGTTGCTTTCTCCGCACCAACCAATGTTGTCATGGAAGTAGTTCCTTCAAGTAATAATGTGAATTGATTCGCCAAATCTTGCTCATTTTGTTTGCCTCTTGCTTGAGCTATTTTTTGAAAATAGTTTAATAATTTAACTTTGTGACCTCTTGCAATATTTTCAATTTCATTATCCGTTCCAGCATAATCTTCTATTGCTCTTAAAAACATATCTCCTTTATAAGATTCCTTCTTTAACCAACGACCATGCGCTTTAACAGCAAGAACGAAAGGAGAATCTGTATCTATTGCTACATGTGAATCTAAATAAGACCAATACCGATTTTCACGCTGTCTAAGTACTTCTTCTACCAACTTATCCTTGGAAGAGAAATGATTATAGAGAGTCATCGTTGCCACATTTGCTTCTCTAATAATTTGTTTTAGTCCTACGCCACGAAACCCATGCTCATAGAATAATTGTTCCGCTACTTTAAGTAACATATCCCTTTTTTCCGATCGGCTCATCTAACCATCTTCTCCTTTAATAAATCGAGCAATTCTGTATTTTAGAATACAGTTTGCTATTTTCATAGTCAAACTTTTAGTGAAAGGAGCTATACTTTTCTCACACGCATCTCACCTTTTTTCCATTTAAAATAGTTGATTACACAATTATCTTATGTTTATAATAGAAAGGTCGTTCTATATATTTTTGAATGGATTGCTTTGTATTTTTTTGGTTACACTAAGTTGAAAAGGAGGATCTTTTTCTTTATAACCATTATTAACAGTTTTTTCTATTAAATACAAGCAACTACGAATCAAACAATATGTTAAAGAGAGGTCTTTTTATGACTCAAATTGGAAAAGTATTTTGGATATCATTAATTATATCAGGTGTTTTTGTCTTATGGGGCGTAGTTGCACCAGAAAATTTAGAATCTATTACTTCAAACATTCAGTCTTTCCTTACCTCGCAATTCGGCTGGGTCTACATACTTTCTGTTGCAATCTTCTTACTATTTTCGATTTATCTTATGTTTAGCCGTTATGGAAAGATGCGTTTAGGCCAAGACGGAGATAAACCAGAGTACAATAAAATTACTTGGTTTGCTATGTTATTCAGTGCAGGTATGGGGATTGGAATTATATTTTGGGGAGCCGCAGAACCGCTTGCTCATTTTGCCGCACCTCCTAATGCAGAACCGGAAAGTATTGAAGCAGCTAAATTCGCTTTAAGATCATCCGTTTTTCATTGGGGATTACAGACGTGGAGTATTTACACAGTCATTGCATTATCTGTCGCCTACTTTAAATTCAGAAGAGGCGCTCCTGGGCTTATCAGCTCTACTTTTCAACCACTAATAGGAGACCGAACCAATGGTTGGATTGGCAATTTAATTGATATTACAGCGGTATTCGCTACCATTTTCGGTGTTGCTACTTCACTCGGTTTAGGAGCTTCTCAAATTAGTGGGGGGCTATCTTATGTAACAGATATTAAAAATAACTTTAGTACACAACTTATTATCATTGTCATTGTAACTATTTTGTTTATGCTCTCAGCTTGGACAGGCTTAAGCAAAGGAATCAAATACTTAAGTAATACAAATATAATATTAGCAATATTGCTTCTTGTACTAACCATTATACTAGGACCAACTATTTTTATATTTAATACATTAGTTTCAACAATCGGGGACTACATAAGCGCGTTACCATCACTTAGTTTTCATACAGCGCCATTTGATGAAAACGCTAATGATTGGATTCAGGACTGGACTGTCTTCTATTGGGCATGGTTTATTGCTTGGTCTCCATTCGTAGGTACCTTCATTGCTCGTGTGTCTAAAGGAAGAACCATTCGGGAATTTATTTTTGGTGTCTTATTTATCCCAACAATCTTTTGTGCTTTATGGTTTGTTGTTTTTGGTGGTTCTAGTCTGTTTCAAGAATTGAATGGGATTAACACAGGATTGACTGAGCTAGCAAAAGAGAAAACTTTATTTGGTTTATTTGAAGGATTTCCTTATGGTTCTGTATTAACCGTTGTGGCTATTTTGTTAATTTCTACATTCTTCATAACTTCTGCTGATTCTGCAACATTTGTGTTAGGTATGCAAACAACAAACGGTAGCTTAAACCCACCAAATAAAATAAAAATGATCTGGGGCATCATTCAATCAGCAACTGCCGCTGTATTACTTACTTCCGGTGGACTAGGAGCTTTACAAACAGCATCTATTGTTTCGGCTTTTCCTTTCACTTTCATATTACTAATGATGATTGTGTCACTCGTTAAAGCATTAAAAGAAGATTATCAAGAACAAAATGAATAATCAAGTAACAAACACTTTCCTCATACACTTGGAGTAAGCTTTGAGGGAAGTGTTTCATTTGATTCAATTATTGATCTTAATATAATTATCTATTAACGTAACTGAATCACTATAAGTACAATATTTAAGAAAATTAAACCCTAATATCCAAACCGTTGACTTTTCCTTAACGTAGCATTTTCAATTAACTGTTGTAATAATACAACAATGATTAAACCAGGTATAATTGATAATGTTAAATCCAATATTTAACATCCTCTAGCTTATGATTTTTTAAATACTACCTAACTGATAATAAGCTTCTTTGCTAAATGATTTCCCACCAGAATATGTTGAAATATCAGAAGAAGGAGGTATTAACAATGAGTCTAATTCTGATCTAGGAACAACTTGACCATTAATTAAGAGATCATCATTTTTATTAAATTGAATCTTTTCATTTTCTACAAAAAATGTATCAACATGCTCACCATTTGCATCAACTATTTTCTTGGTAATTTTAAGTTTTATAATTACTTTTTCCTGCTTTACATTTTTAATTACTTTTTTTCTGTCTTTGATTTTATAACTCTAAGTAATTCTCCATTATTACCTTTAACATCTGCACTATTCTCTACAATAGTTTCACCATCCTTAGCCATTTCAAAAAAGTCACTGGCATTGCTCTCTCCTTTTTTAATTTCCTCACTTACTGCATTTGATAATGGTGTTAACATTGACAAAATTAATACAAAAATAATAGTTACTTTTAAAAGCCTTTTATTCATTATGTTATATTTCCTTTTTATTTAAATACATTTTCTTTATATTTTTGATAATACCCGCAAAAAAATGAAAAATAAGTCTAAATTACTATTTTAATCACAAAGATAGATCATATCAATCCTGTTATATTTTATTTTTAGCTAAACAAATACAGCAACAAAACGGTAATGTTTTAATCGTACCATTACATATGTAATTATTTTTTTGGTATTTGTGATAATGCCCGATCTTGAATGGCTTGCTAGTATGCAAAAAATGTCTAAGTAATTATCGATCAGAAAAATAACAACAAATTCATACTTCCTTTGTTTTATTTTTTATATAAAAAGTCATAGCTACTGTCTTTTTAAAATTTAGTACTTTAAAAATAGATCTTTTTGCCGATATAGAGTTTAGACACTGGAATTCCTCTTGTTTAATGTATATATGCTTATCTTACGTCTCGATGAATCGTTAATATTGTCCATATATATATATTAAAAAAATGGTTATTTTTAAAATAATAACCATTTTTTCTTGTGTTTTTGGCAATTTACTTTTAAAAATGCCGAGATCAGAAAAGGCATCACAACGTATAAAGGAGGTTCATGTATAAATAAATATTCAATCTTCGGCATGAGATTTATTGTAGACTTCACTTAATAAAAATGCTTTAGTGATAAATTATAAGTCCTCGTATACAAACAACAGCAAAGATACAAGAAATTGTAATGCAATTTGAGGAGTAGCTAAGTGATTAATATTAAGGATAAAGGTGAATTTCATGAAAAAAATTATTAATCTCAAAAGTATTAAACATAAGATTTTATTTGCATTTTCTCTTGTGATTTTATTGGTAATTATTTTGGGTGTGTATAACTTTATAACATTGAAACAGATCAATAATCAAGTTGAAGACATTATCGAAAAGGATTTACAGACATTGATTGCTAATCAAGGAATGGAAGCAACACTTGCCAAACGAGTCGCAGCAGCCCGAGGTTATGTTCTACTAGGCAATAGTGAATTAAAGGATCGTTTTGCAGACCATACAGAGGTTGGAATTGAATTTGAAAATATAGCTAGAAGTGTTGGGGTTAACAAGGATTTTGATGATTTAATTGATCAAACCGTTGCATGGAGAACAGCAGTCAATGATGATGTATTTGATGCTTATGACCGTGGTGATCATGAACTTGCCACAAAGAATTTGAGTAAATTAACATCAGATGTGAGTGAACTCATGGCAGGATATGAGAAACTTGCCGGAAACGCTGCAGAGGAAATTAATAGACATGGGGAGGAAATCACTTCAAGTGGAGAAAAAACCTCAATAATAGGAATCGTTGTAACCGTTTTAATTACCGTTTTAAGCATTGGTGCAGCAGTCATTACAGCAAGATTGATTACAGATCCAATCAAAAAAGTGATGACCCGGATGAAACTGATCGCTAACGGAGATTTAACCGAAGAGTTATTACAAATCAATACTAGAGATGAAATTGGTCATCTAGTAGAAGCCACGAATGAAATGACAATAAACACTAGAGAATTATTGAATCAAATAAATGTAGTAGCTGAAACTGTTTCGAATCAAAGTGAAGAATTAACACAAGCAGCGAATGAGGTTAAAGTTGGTTCTGAGCAAGTAGCTATTACGATGCAAGAGTTGGCAACTGGATCAGAAACACAGGCAAATAGTGCTAGTGACTTGTCTTCACTTATGAGCACATTCTCAGATAAAGTACAGGATGTAAGTAGCAATGGTGAGCGAGTACAGCAACATTCAAATGAAGTAATGGGAATGACAGTTAAAGGAAGCGAGTTAATGACATCTTCTACAGAGCAGATGGACAAAATCGACAAAATCGTCCAAGGCGCAGTTGCTAAAGTAGGCGGATTAGATAAACAGTCTCAGGAAATTTCTAAGCTTATTTCTGTTATTCAGGATATTGCAGACCAGACAAATTTACTTGCACTAAATGCAGCGATAGAAGCTGCCAGAGCCGGAGAACACGGTAAAGGATTTGCTGTTGTAGCAGATGAAGTAAGGAATCTCGCAGAACAGGTATCTGATTCAGTGACTGATATTACCGTCTTCGTTACAAATATTCAAAATGAATCTAGTCTTGTCGCAGCTTCTCTAGAAGATAGTTATAAGGAAGTGGAGAAAGGAACCCATCAAATTCTTACTACAGGAAAAACTTTTAAAGAAATTAATTCATCTATATCTAAGACAGCAGAAATTATTAATTCTGTATCTAATAATTTAGCCGATATGGTTACAAGCAGTCGAGAGATGAATAGGTCAGTTGAGGAAATTGCTTCTATCTCTGAAGAGGCAGCTGCAGGAGTTGAAGAGACCTCAGCTTCAACACAGCAAACAAGTAGCTCCATGGAAGAGGTAGCAGGTAGTTCCGATCAATTAGCAAAGCTTGCTGAAGAATTGAATGGGTTAATAAGGAGATTTAAACTTTAAATCATTTTATTAAAAAAGCTATGAAATAGCTAACAGCGAATAAAAAGCTATCCTATATTAAAAATAATCCCTCATGCACTTTATCCAGTATGCGAGGGATTATTTCCTAAGCTGCCTACCCCTTTTGTCGGGATTTAGTCTATTGCAACCGTTCCATATGCTATCGTGAATGGCCTTTATTATACGATACGCTTAATATAAAATCACAACCCCCTGACTTTTTCCATTTTCTTATTTTTGTTCTGAAAGATTTGAATGGCGCTACTGTATTGATATGAATCCACCTCCAAATTGGCCAACTTGAAGGTGTTGTCGTTGCCCATTGTCTGCCACCCTGTTCAAATAATGCTTTATCATCATAGCTGTTTACTAGTTGAATGATACGGTTAACATCACGCTCAAACATATCGATTAACGTTTCGATCGATTGATCTGCATATTCATTATAAAAGTGCTGATAAAGTCCGCCAAGATCATTCCATTTATAATCTTGCGTTGGTGTAGCGACTTGTTTTCCTTCTTTATTAGCTTGTTCCCACGACAATATTAAATTCATCCATCCTAATTGATAAGCGATCATTTGCGAAGGTGTACGATTCACTTCATCAACTAGGATATCTTTATCAAGATTATTAATAGAACGAAATTCATCAATAAATAATGCCGCTCTTTTAGTAATTTCATCAATTAACGCTTGTTTACTAGTATATGCTTGCAAACACAATCACCTTTTCTTAATTAAAATAATTTTGACAGATAAAAAATAATCCCTCATGCACTTTAGCCGGTATGCGAGGGATTATTTCCTAAGCTACCTCCTCCTCTTGTCGGGGTTTAGTCTATTGCGACTATTCCATGCGCTATCATGGACAATCTTTATTATACGAAACACTTATTATCTTTCTATGTTAATTATACTACGAAAGCAATGTTTTCACACATTGAGTTCTCTACTCCACATCAATTACATGTACATATTTTATTCTTCTAATTCCCTTTTTTGTTTAATAAGCTTTTGAAATTCTTTTTCTAGTTCTTCAGATGGTTCCATACTTAAACGACTGAGCACTTCGGATATTTTCGTTTCAAGTAGTAAATAATCATCATGGGTTGCACCTTGTTCTTCCTGTGGTTGGCTCTGTTTATACGCTTGATAGTTACCTTCAAATACATGTATTGTTTGATTACGAACTTCTAGTATGTGCGTTGCAATATTCTCTACAAATTGTCGATCATGAGAAACGAATATTACACTTCCTTCGTATGCTTGGAGCAGCGATTCTAATTCCTCCACAGCCTCTATGTCTAGAAAATTGGTCGGTTCATCTAGAATCAATGTATTAATATCACTTACAAATAGTTTCGCGAGGGCGACCTTTACCCTTTCCCCACCACTTAAAACATTTACCTGCTTATAAACATCATCGTTTAAAAAACGCATTCTTGCCAGCACCGTTCGAATCAATGTCTCGCTTTGCTTTGACGAAGACTGGACATTTTCTAAAATCGTTTTTTCATCTTCTAAGATATTCAGGTTCTGACTAAAATAGCCTATCTTTACTGATGGAGAAACGGTAATACTAGGTTCTTGATTTATCACCTTTCGAATTAGTGTTGTTTTCCCGCTTCCATTCGGGCCAATAATCGCTAATTTATCTCCACCTTGCACATGGAAGCTTGTTTTATTCCATAGAAGACGTTCGTTCACTCTACCTGATAGCTTCTCTACCCGAATGATTATTCGTTTTTTAAAGGTTGCTTCATTTGGCACGCTCATCTTAACTGGCGAGAGTTGTTTCACTTTCTCAACCTTTTCAAGTTTATCTATCCTTGTTTCAATCGATGCCGCTGTCTTCTGTAATTTCTTTTGTTTCTTTGCGAAATATGGCTTCGCTCCTATTATTTTCGCTTCAGACTTACTCACTTTTTTTGGTGTTTTAGTCGCTCTTTGCGCTTTCTTTTCTTTTAATTTTATCGCTTCTTCTAGCTGCTTCTTTTCCTTCTCATACTTTTCATAGGCCAGTTGCTTTTGTTGTTTTTCTATATCTTTTTGGTTAACATAATCACTATAGTTCCCTTTATACTCTGTTAACTTTCCTTCTTCAATTTCCCAAATTGTTGAACAAAGCACATCTAAAAATGCTCTGTCATGCGAAACAATGACACATGCGCCTTGCCATCCTTTCAATTTCTTTTCTAACCATTCAATGTGATCCGTATCAAGGTTTGTCGTCGGTTCATCTGCAAGTAGTAGTTCCGCATTTCTATGAAGCATTTGTTGAATATATTCTTGCGTAACTTCTCCGCCACTTTTGGTCGTATCTGTTGATTTTAGTTGTGGCAATAGATCGCTTGAAGTATGCTCCGTGATTATTCCTTGTTCAGGCGTGATTATTCCATTTATCAGTTGAAGCAAGGTAGTCTTCCCACACCCATTGCGACCAACTAAGCCAATTCGATCATTATGATGAATTTGCAGGTGATTTATATCCAGTAATAACCGATCTCTAACATAATATTTTATATCTTTCGCTTCCAATAAAAGCATCGAAACAACCCCTTTCTCCGAGTTTAGGGGAAACAAAAAGCCCCCATCTGGATTCAGAATAGGAGGCAATATAATATATAGGTGCACCCAAAAAGAGACTACTCCCTTGGGCTCAACTACAAAAAGCCAATCCTATCCTGAAAAACGACAATTTAAGGCATAATAAAATAACGTAGAAATAATCTACACATAACCTGAAATTGTTTGTTTTCGTAAATAGGATTAATACTTCATGTAATTGGGTCACCCTTCCATTTAAAGTTACTACTAACGATACATCTAACGATAGCTAATTGTCAACTGTACTTTAAATTTCGATTGATTAATTATAGAATATTGCTAGAAAATAATTTCACTTAGTTCTCTAGGATCTGTTTATTTCTTGAATAATTAATGGCAGCTCTCTCAATTCTTCAATAATAAAATCTGCTTCAACATTCGTCCATTGGGAATCTTTTTTCCACACTCCAACCATCCCCATATGCTTAGCAGCACGTACATCATTTTCAGGATGATCGCCTACGTACATACTCTCATTCGAGGAAACACCCACTTGGCTTAAAGCTTTCTGAAAAATTTCGGGATTAGGTTTTTTTACCCCTTCCCATTCAGAAACAAGTATTGTATCTAAATATTTTTCAATTCCTAGCGCCCTTATATTATTCATTTGGAACTGACCTTTTCCGTTTGTAATCATTCCTAATCGAATAGAATATCTCTTAAGCTTTCTAACGTACTAATTAGATTGGAAAAAGAGATACAATCCTTGTGGAACTCGGTGATATAATCATGTAGCAACTCTTCCCAAGATATTTGACTAATGTTACATTCATTGACCAACTGCTGGTACACTTTATCCTTCCAAACATAACCACGACAATCCAACTCTATAAATCTCGACATGTAATTTTCTTTTGATATATGTCCAAGGTAATCATTTAACCTATCAGATTGATTATTTATAAACTTCTGTACAGAAGCATCTCTATTTAATAACGTACCATCTAAGTCGAAGAATACAGCTTTAATCACCTTATACACCTCACTTAGTTGTTTGATTACCACGTTTTGAATTTTTAAAATTGATATTTATATAATTAATGCTTCTTCGTTTACTAATGATTCTCCTTCTTCTATGCCACCTTTAAAAAAACAATTTTTAAAAGCTTTAAGCAATACTCGAATCTAATCGAAAAAAGGCACTTTTGTTCTATTTCAATTAAAAAAGTTATTTTAAGATATTTTTGGATTCAAAAAAGAAAACGCCTCTTTCATCAGTATGTAAAAGGCATTTTCATTCCATTTATTTTTTAGATTGGCGGAACTTATTAACACCGAATAAAACAATCCCAATTGCTAGAAGCAACACACTTAATAACATATAATTAAACATAGACGTTGCTGTATTTGGGAGCGTTTCTCCATGAGTTGAATTAGACGTATCAGATCCATTTGAATCTTTCGTTTCTTCTTGATTGGATTCATTTCCATCTGTTGATTGGTTTTGATTCCCTTCTTGATTTGATCCCTCTTCTTCGCTATGATCTCCACCTTGTTGGGTACCATTCGAAAACAGCTTGCGATCAAATACGGTAAACACACTAAAATGGTTTGTGCTTGCTTTTAACATCCCGTCTTGCACTTCACCACCAATATATTCCCATACTTTTTCTACTGGATTATAGTAGAAAACAGCTAAATCATCGTAGTTTTTTGATGCTTCGCTCACTTTAAACGATAATTCAATAGGCTCATCAAAATTAGAAATCGTTTGACCACCGGATTTAATTGTAAATTGATAGATTTCACTTAGTGCATTTTGGCCGAGCGGCAGCTTATCATTACTTACAGGATCGAATGAAATAACTGTATCACCTGTTAGAATTGATCCGGGAATACGTAAATGGGCATGAGGTAGATTAACCTCAATGGTAGCATTTTTTTCTTTTAATAGAGCTACTTGGTCAGCAGTCAATACTAGTTCACTTATATTAAGCTTTGAATCTTTGAGATTTACAATCATACTTCCATCATTTTTTGTTTTATCAACAAGAGCATCTTTAATTGAGGCTTGATTATTCTCAACAATAATATCATGATGCTCACCTACTCGGTTAACAACAATTTGAATATGATTCTCTTCACCCGGTATTATTTTAAAGTCTTGTTCTGTATAGCTGTCGTACAGCTCATTTCCAGAAATCGAAAAATTATAGTTTCCTTTTGGTAAACGATCGTCTATCCAAATAGACCTAAATAGCAACTGACCGTTTTTATCAATAAATCCAAAAGCGTTGGCCCAACCACCATTCCATTCATCTAATCCGCTCAGACGAAAGTTAAGCGAATCTGTAATCAACTGCCCATATTGGTCAACTACTTCAATAGTTACATCAAAGAGCTGTTCATCCGTATAAAAAGTTGAGCTTACAAAACCTTCCCTATACAGCAACTTATCAGAGCTCGAATAAGCTTCTATATGAGTGAAATATAATGTGTTAGGTTCTAGCCCTTTAAAAACATATGAAAATACATCCTTAGGTAATTGAGCAACTAATTTATGATCGATGTAAAGTTTGTAATAATCAATTATGGTATCTTCTTCATAAACTTGCCATTCTAGTTTTATTGAATCAGAAGACATCGTATAACCATTCATTAATTCAGCGGATGTGCCTGAACTAGAATACCCAAAAGAATAATCTAATTCAACACCCCTTTCTTCTAGTTGATCTAAAGTAGCCTGCGTCGTCGATCGATTAAAATCAAGTGGGTTTCTGGATATATTTATCGATGTTATGTTCTTCAATTCAGTTAAAGAATCAATATATTTAATTTTATTTCTATTTAAGTCTAGAATTTTCAAATTATTCAAACCTTTTAACGGCTTAATATCTGTGATCTGATTATCACTTAAATAAAGTTCTTCTAAATTGGACAAGCCTTGCAATGGACTTATGTCGGAAATAGATCCCTCTTCAATAGTGAGACTAGTCATATTTTTGGCGTATTCTAAACCAGTTAAATTTTTTATATTGACACCAATCTTTCGTAGTTCTTCAATTTTTTCTAAGTCTTCCTCAAACAAAGCCTCACGATTATATATAGAAAGTTCTAATAGAATAGATTTGCGAAGCTTATCGTCTGGCATATCAATTTGTTCCGATAAAGGCCTTAATGTAGTTATCGTCTTACCACTTCCTGATCTGCCACTGCTATCTTTAAGTATAGGGTACACGAATACCGAATATTCTGTGTTGTTTTCCAGACCTTCAATTAAATAGGACGTAGCATCGGCTTCTATTTTAGCAATAATTTCACCATCAACCTCAATCTCAATAAAATCAATGTGTTCAACTGGGTAAGAAGTGGAGAATTCAAGCAATAGTGATTCATCGGTGATTTTGTCTATCTCAAAGCGGAAATATCTAGGTTCATCATATTTATAAAAATAAAATACTTCAACACCTTTGGCTTTTAATTCATCTACAACGCTATAATCATCTAAATGTATTTCATATAGCTGAACATGCTCTAACTTTGGTAACGATACTAATTGACTTATATCCGTAATATCATTATGATTTAAAAATATTTTTTTTAAATTTATGAGATTTTCTATCCCTGACAAATCTTTAATGTTTTGAGAATCTGCATCAAGGGTTTCAATTGTCTTTAATTCCTCGACTGTTAGCGGTTTGTCGTAATTACCTACAACTTCACGCAACAATTTCTCAAGATTTTTATCAGGTATTTCCACGATTTCTTTGGTTAGTTCACCACCGTCTGCATTAACATTCAAGCTTTTGGAGGATTCATCTTCTTCAGATTCCAACCGCTGTGTACTTACAGCTTCATTTCGAATAGACTCACCTTCTTCATCCTTCAACTCTTTTGCAACAGTTTGCATAGGTAATGCAATTATTGAAAAAAGCATAATAGTGATTAACGTTAAACTTATCCATTTTCTATTTCTCATCTAATTCGCTCCCTTAATATAAATCACGAAAAAAGTTCTGAACTAAAAGAACTAATTATCATACAAAATTATACACTATTTACATGGAAAAATTAATAGTATTTTACTTTTTTAAAAATTATGTTGCCAATATATCTACTATCCAACTTAGGTTCAGCCCTTTGTTTCACCCGTAATTCATGCTTTTACGACAATAAAAAATAACCGAAAATGTACTTTAGTACACTTTCGGCTCTGATCGATTTTATATAACATAGGTTTATGAAAATATCTATTTCTGGTTAAATTTGTAATTACCCTAAACACGCAGTACCCATATATTTTTAAAAGTTATGTAAAATACAATGAGAAGACTTGTTGCTCATCCATTCCTTTAGACATATCGATGAAATATTCTTTTTGCCATTGTTGCGTCTTTATTGCGTTATTGTTTAGATCTGTTTCCCATGAAGGATAAACTCTCATTGCCATTTTCCCGTTAGAATTTTCATTTCTTAAAATCCCTTTTTTTAATAACACTGTCTTTGGAAAAATGAACTGACCTTTTCTCTCTTTATCTATGACTGTAATAATTAATTTATCGGTCATTTCATCAAACGAATAGGCTTGATTTTTATTATCACTACCCTTTTTCCAAAAAACAACAAAGTATCCTTTCTTCTTTGGCGTTTTCTTAGCCAATCGGCTTCTAAATGTATAATTTTGAATACTAAATGTACAACCTTCATATTCCTTATTTTGATTCTCTTCTTTAAAATTCTCCACATAATAATTATCCGTACTAGAGAATAACTGCTTTATTAATTCTAACGACTTCAAATACAAACCCTCCCTTATGTTTATATTCTATCTAAATTTGAAAGAGATAGCCTATTGCATTGAGAAAAAAAATTGAAGTGATCTCATAACGTCAATTAGGCATCTCACCAAATCTACTATTTAAAGCATAAAAAAGATGGAGAAAGCAAAGAACCAGCTCTTGCTCCTCCATTTACTTATGGTTTTACTAGAAGACTTCCAAACATCATGTCTTTCGGATTACTAATTTCTATTTCATTTATCAACTCAAAATCATCCGTATTATAAATATAAATTTTATCATCACTACTAGAAATCATACGATCCCCTTCAAAAATCACTTCACGCGAAGCAAAATCAAATGTAAAAGTATCTTCTATTGCTAGCGTTTCTATATCCAATTTTGCAATAGTGTGACGATCTGGGTCTATATCGGGTTCAGGCTGTTCAATAATATAAAAATGATCATCTACTGCTCTCAAATACCTTGCATTTTTAAATGGTAATTCAACTGTTTGCCATTTTCCGTTTCTTATGTTAAAAACTAACAATTGATTGATTAATGTATCCTCGCTATCCACGGCTGGTAGCATATATAAATTGTTTTCCTTTATAAAAATATCTGTTGTAAATAAGTAATCGGCTATTTTAAATTCCTTTTCTATTTCCAGTGTATCTTCGTTTGCTATTCTTATATACATCCCTGATTCCGTTAGATCATCGGATACTAATATTACTTTATCATCTTTAGGTATAACATGCAGTAATAAGCTGTTTTTTATATATTTTTCCTTTAACACCTCATTATTTGACATGCGTGATTTGATGATATGCGTACCTTTACCAGGTGTTGAGTAGAATGTATATAGATTATCTTCGTCCACAGTATAGCCAGTATATAGATATTGATCACCTACATTAGCTGGGACTTTATCCACTGTTAATGTTTCAGGATCAATTTTAATAATAAAATCTTGACTTTTACTATCTGAAGCAACTCCGATATACCAATTCTCATTTTCGAATTGTGGACCATTTAAATAAGCAGAACCATTTTCATCTACTCCACTTGCTGCAATTTTTTTTGTATCTACTAGATCGCCATCTTCCGTATATAATTGCAATTCACTTTTCCCTCGTTGTTCAGATAGTATAACGCCATACTTATATTTATCAAGCGTATTCTGATCAATCTGAGAGCTACAACTTACAAGAAACACTAGACAAGTAATAATGAAGCTACGAATATAGTTATTTTTCATATTTTAATTTCCTTCACATTTATTTAGAAGGGACCACATTATAAATTTGTGTGTTCCCTTCTTTATATGGATGTCACACTTCGAAGCGTTACTTACCTCGCATACCTATAAACGGTATAGGATTTACTACTATTGACCAAGTCGGAAGGTGTGACAATACCACCAAGCCAGTTTAAGTTCACACCCGCCTTTGTCTTAACTGCTTTATATACTAATTGTGAGCAGTAAAATTTTGATGTAGTTTCAATATTAAAAAAATTCTTATTGTATGGTTTTCCTATTTGTAAATTTGCCCAATCTGCCGCAGCAGCATCCTTAGAAGCAGAAGTTCCTCGAGTCGTTATTCCCCATACTTTTTTATATCTACGATACCATTTATCGTATCTATATTGAACGCCACCTTTTGGAAAAGATTCTACCGTTTTTTTAGGTGATAAAACCATCCCAGCATGACCAACCAAACTATCAAATCGAAGACCATCCGTCACTAATATAGTGCCTTTTCTTGTTGGGTATCTACCTGTTGTTGCCTTTAAGGCTATTTCGCCATCATTTTTGTCTGCATAAACTTGTGCTTCACCACTTTGTAATGCCTTATCGAATTTTTCAAAATCTTTAATCTGTTTTTCAATTAAACTGTCTTTTGTATTAACTGATCCTTCCTTAGCAAACGATGGTGTCGCTAGTACTCCCAAAACAAACAGCACAAAAAAGAAACTAAATAACAACTTTTTCAAATTACTTCCTCCTCGTATGGAATAATAGAAAAGCATTTTGTAGATCCCAATACCATCCTTTCATTTTATTGTGATAAGTAAATGTTTAACCGCAATACACTTATTTTGCAAAAACATTCACAAACAAATTATACCAATTTATTGCCGTATCAAAACCAAAGGCTTCTTCAAATATTGCTATGTACAGGAAAATATTAGAGACGTTATAGTGAATGCATCAATAACAACTTACTTTTTTCATTACATTAGTATGCATGATTCCACACAAAAACCTGTCGTCTATTTAAATTCAGAGCAACAGGTTTTTGTGTGTTTTCTACTAGATATGGAGTTAATCTAAAAAGAAATCACTATAGTCAGTTTTATTATCATTAATGTCATTTAAAACTTTTTTAATTTCTTCAATACTAATAGTCGGTTCTTTTGCTTTCATTAGAGCAACATAACCAGCTATAATTGCTGAAGATTGAGAAGTACCAGTTGATAAAAACTCCTCATTTTCAATCCCAGAAACAGTTACATCAACACCAGGAGCATTAATATCAACTTGATCATTAGCGTTAGTGTCGGTCCATATTTCTCCATCATTGTTTATCGCACCTACTGAAATTACTTTATCCATATTCACAGGAAATAACATTTCATTAGTCCCGTAATCACCGGATGAAGCCTATGATAACAATATTCTCTTTTATAGCTTGCTCTAAACTATTTTTCACTAAATCATTTTCAAAATAAGACCCTAGACTAAGACTAATAACACTCACGTTTAGATCAATAGATTGTTTAATAGCTTCAGAAACAAGCTCAGGCTTAATTGATTCGTCAGTATTCATTACTTTAAATGATAAAACTTCACACATTGAACAAATACCAACAGTGTTCTTACTACCCTTTATTAAACTAAACATCATTGTACCGTGACCATTAATATCATATGGTTCTCCACCATCAATCAAATTAATATTCTTATCAAGTTTACCAATTTGATAGTCCGATATACCACTGTCTATTATTGCTATTTTTTGATTTTCACCATTTACAACGCTATGAATTTGTTCGTAGCCAATAAATTTACTTTCCCATGTTTCTTGAACAGAATCATTGGAAAATAAATAATTTATTAATATAATAGTTGCAATTAGTAAAAAAAATATTGTAATAATGCTTAACCACTTTTTTTTCATCTTCAAATACCTTTCATATTAAAGTCACTGTGTTCTCATTTTATATACTAGAGCCCAAGTAACATCAGCAACTATACCTTTATTAGAAAGACCATTATAATAATCAATACTATTAGTAAACGCGAAATAGTATGAAGATGCAACAGCACCTATAGCAAATCCTGCTCCCAATGAAAAGAATCCTACAGCTCCTCCTGCAACTACATGTCCAAGGGCTAATTGTTTACCTTGGTATGACCATTTGTTAGCTGCCCAAGTACTTTTATAATGTCTTTTTCCCCACCAGTGACTTGTAGTATATGTCGAGCCACCTTGAAGGTAAAAATTTTCATCATTATTCTCAATTAAAGTACCATCACTTAAAGCTATTAATTCGCCATCTTGTATTTGTCTATTTGTTTCCTCAATTCCTTTTTTAATTTCATCAATATATGACTTTTTAGTATAAACTATGTCTAACCCTTGTTCTTTCGCTAACTGATTAATCACTTCAATATCCTTATTTTTAATACTTTTGCGAAGATTTTTTTCGTCAAAACTTATACTATTACTTTTAACGTCGACATTGCTTTCTACGGTTTCATTAACTAATTCTACCTTTTGATTTAATGCCTCAATTTCTTGTTCGTTACCATTGTTCCCGTTTTTTGCAAAACCTGTTGTACTAAATACTGAAAAAGATAAAGCTACTATCAAAAGCATAGAAATAAATTTCGTCTTCATAAAATTACACTCCTTTTTCTGGAATGTTTTATGCATTTCAATTATAAACTATTATAATATATAAATATACCTTTTTTTGGAATTATAGTAAAATTAACTTTTTTCACATAAATAATAGTTTGTGATATATTTATCCTTAGGAGTTGACTCATGATTACTTTATATCTTTATTTCCTTATAGGAATAGTTATTTTTGTTATTATTAGCATTCTCAAATACACAAAATCCATTAATAATTTCACTTTCTTAGTATTAATAACTATATTTATTTTTTTTCTGAGTTTTATAAGAAAACTATTTAATATAGAATTCTTATAAAGGACTTATTACTTGTTTAGTAGATTAGAACAACTTTATTCCCTTTCTAGAAGTAATACAATATTATATAACTAGAACATTGAGGAGGCGAAGAACATGAGTAACAGATTATCTGTTTATCTTGTTGTATTATTAGTTTTTGGAATGGTAATAATAAGTATTTTAGACTTCCCTTACACTGTCCAAAAAATATATTACTTCATTGAGGTGCTTTTGCTACTTGCTGTAGTGTGTGAATTTCAGTATAGAAACAGACGAAAAGGAAACAAAAGAAAATAATTGGATTTTTCAAAATATTTAATTTGTTTTTCAATTAAACTGTCTTTTGTATCAACTGATCCTTCCTTAGCAAACGATGGTGTCGCTAGTACTCCCAAAACAAACAGCACAAAAAAGAAACGAAATAACAACTTTTTCAAATTACTTCCTCCTCGTATGGAATAATAGAAAAGCGTTTTGTAGATCCCAATACCATCCTTTCATCTCATTGTGATAAGTAAACGTGTAACCGCAATACACTTACTTTGAAAAAACATTCACAAACAAATTATACCAAAGTTAAAGCGAGAAATATGTAAAAACTTGTAGTCTTTTTCTTTTAATAGATGTCTAGTTACCACCGTATTTGTCGCATGGTTTTATTTAGCGTGAGAGCTAGAATCTTCATAATGATGTAGTGTTAAGCAATTGTCATACAAAAGGAGATTTAGTGGTAGATGCTTGTTTTTTAATATTACTTTTTTGTCTGATTTAAATTACCACATAATAAAAAAGGAATATACACACCATTAATTAACAATGGTTTATATTCCTTACTCTTTTTGGTTTGAATAATTCAGCCACAATTATCTTCTAACCCTTACTTCTATTTTGATTCGCAAAGGTATAATCGATATAATGCCCTTTATCTTTGTCACGGTACATATAAGATGAATGCTGTTAATTTATTGTCAGAGCACTCGAAAGTATGCAAATTAATAAAATAGCTTCACTATAAATTATCACTTTCTTCAATCTCAGATTCAAAGCGATCAAGCAATGTACGTACTTGATCCGTTGTCTCGGTGTGCATTAATTCATTTCTTAAATGGCTTGAACCTCTAAATCCTCGGACATATATCTTAAAAAAGCGACGTAAAGGTTTGAACGGACGCGATTCTTCAGCAGTATATTTATCAAAAAGATCCAAATGTAACCTTAATAAATCAAGCAATTCCTTACTACTATGCTCTTTCTTTTCTTTTTCAAAGGCAAAAGGATTAGTAAAAATACCACGTCCAATCATCACGCCATCCACACCGTATTTGTTAGCTAGCTCTAAACCAGTTTGACGGTCAGGAATATCACCATTGATTGTCAAAAGCGTATTCGGCGCTACCTCATCACGTAGCTTCTTAATCTCTGGAATCAGCTCCCAATGCGCATCTACTTTACTCATTTCCTTTTTTGTACGCAAATGGATAGAAAGATTAACAATGTCTTGTTTCAATATGTGTGTGAGCCAGTCACGCCACTCATCAATCTCTGTATAACCAAGTCTCGTCTTCACACTAACAGGTAGTCCTCCTGCTTTCGCCGCTTGTATTAGCTCTGACGCAACTTCTGGTCGACGGATAAGGCCACATCCTTTACCGTTTCCTGCCACATTTTGTGCAGGACAACCCATGTTGATATCAATACCGCGGAACCCTTCTTTCGCCATACCAATACTCATTTGTCTAAAATATTCCGGCTTATCTCCCCATATATGTGCCACCAACGGCTGCTCATCTTCTGTGTAAGTCAAACGTCCACGAACGCTTTGGTGTCCATCAGGGTGGCAATAGCTTTCCGTGTTTGTAAACTCAGTAAAGAACACATCTGGTCTACCTGCCTCGCTTACTACATGACGAAAAACAATATCTGTCACATCTTCCATTGGTGCTAATATAAAAAACGGTCGTGGTAAATCACGCCAAAAATTATCTTTCATAACTAAATTCCAATCCTTTCATTATCGACACATTCGAACAAAATCCTATTATTATACAAAAATAAAAAGCAAAGATATCTTTGCCTCTTGTATACTTATACCATGCTTGAGCACTTATTTTCAATCTATATTTATATAGATGACGTAAAAGTAAATGACAATCAAAATACAATTTTTAAGCAGATTGAGATCTTACAAAAAGTAAACCAACATTTGATAACATGAAAATACCTTATCTTCATTAAAAAAGTTCGTTCATTTCTTCCATTCCATTAAGTATTCTTGCTCATTGGTTTGCTCATCTGTTAATTCTTCTCTTATAACAAAGCCATTATTCTTATAAAAACGGACTGCAGATGTATTTTCCTTGTATACTTTCAATTGGATCACATTTCTTCGTTCTTTCATAAAATCCAACAACGCTTTCCCAGACCCGTTATTTTGGTGTGCGGTATCAATAAAAAGAGCTGCTAAGTAGTTGTCTACCATTGAGATAAATCCTACAATTTTTGATTGATTGGTTATGACGTGTGTTTCTGACATTGGTATGTACTTTTCTCTCATATCTTTCACTTGCGCTTTCCAATAAGCCTCATTGATAAAATGGTGTGCTTGTAATGATCCTTTGTACCAAATATCAACCAACGTATCTATATCTGTATCTTTATATATTCTTATCATAAAATTCCTCTTTCTCCAATTAACTTATACTCTATAATGAATTTTTTTTGGGGCCAAGCCGCTTTCCAATTCTTCTTAATAATCCGTTCTTCATAGTTTGTTTCTTAACATTTAACCTCTCACCCTTTGATCCACGAGTGTGTACTCTTATTGTAGCACAAAAAACGTTCACTATAGTAGCAAACGTTTAAGCTTTTTATTCTATATATTCAGAACTTGTTTTAACCATTCACTAATTTAGAACGTAACTTATTAGAAATGAACTCAATAATAAGAATTAAAGCGACTAATCCAATCAAGATGGAACCAACTTGTGGCCAGCGGTAGCCTTGCATCGCAAAAATCAACGGCGCACCGATACCACCCGCACCTACTAAACCTAGAATAGATGCTTCACGCATGTTCATATCGAATCGGTAAATCATTACCGATAGAAATACTGACATCAGTTGTGGTAATATACCAAACCGTATCTTCTCAAATGTGGTACAGCCCATCGATGTCATAGATTCTAGTACTTTAGTGTCTAAATCTTCAATCGCATCAACATAAAGCTTGGCTAACATACCAATGGACGTAATACCAATCGTTAACACCCCGGCAAACGGTCCAGGACCAGTTACTCGGATCAACATTAGTCCATAAACCAATGATGGAATCGTTCTTACAAAAATCAACAACAATCGTGTCAATGCACTGACTGGTTTAGGTACAATATTTGATGCAGATAAAAAAGCTAGTGGAACAGCTAAAATTGCACCAATAATTGTTCCAAGAAACGCAATCGCAAGTGTTTCAAGTAATAAGTACATTACTCCTTGATTTGTTACATCAAATAAAAAAGCCAAGTCAGGATTCAGTAAGCCTGAAAATATATTTTTAGCGATCACCATTCCTCGTTGATCAAGTGCTAAACTAAGTTCGGATACAGACCAAAACATTAACACTGACAGAATAATAGCTATCGTCCATGCATATCCTCGACGTTCCGGCTCTGCTTGGAGTTGTTTTTCTACTGCGGTTAGTGTTGACATAAGCACATCTCCTTAGACGAGTTTCTTTCTAAAATATTCACTAGTTGACTCAATCAGATAGACTGTTACTACTAACATAAGAATAATCATTCCTAAGCTTGAGTAATCACGCCAACCAATTGTTTCATTAATCAATCGCCCAATCCCGCCAGCACCTACATAACCTAAAATCGCAGCATAGCGTACATTACCTTCAAAGCTATAAAGTGACGTTGATAAGTAATTAGGAAGAATTTGAGGGAATATCGCCGTGCGAAAGGCTGATATTTTACTCATGCCCATTGCTTCCATCGCTTCAAAGCTTCCCATATCAACATTTTCGATCGCTTCATACATTAACTTTCCAACATAAGAGGTAGTAAATAAGAATATAGCAACTGTTCCAGCTGTTTGAGGCAGTTGAAAAATATACGTTGCAATCAATGCTGTTACTAAAGTTGGCATCGTTCGAACTAAACTTAAAAATGTTTTTACAACCGAAACAACTACTCGCTGTTTCATAATGTTTACAGAAGCAAGCACCGCAAGTGGCAAAGCAACTGCAGCACCGAGCATGGAACCAAACAATGACATTTTTAACGTTGACATCAATTCTGGCCAAACACCTGAAATATATTCCCAATTTGGCTGAAGCATCTTAATAATAATTGTAAAAAATTCATGGATCCGCTCAATCAGTTGAGCCATATCGAAGTTAGTAACAACAGCTGAGTAATACAGCGCCAACGCGAGGACAATAAGAATAAGAGGTGTTTTCGAACGTCTCTCATGAACAACTGTACCATTTGATAGAGCAATTTTTTTAGGTCGGAACAATTTATCCCACATAATCCTTATTCTCCTCCCTGGCGAAGTTTAACTCCTCCACATCCCCTTCATAAATTAGCTTTAATACACCCTCATCAACCATTGATGCTTTACCATCATAGACGACTTTTCCAGCGCGAATGCCAATAATTCGATCTGCATACTCCAGTGCAACTTCAACATGATGAATATTCATGACGATGGTGATATCAAGCTCTTTATTGATTCGGGCAAAGTCTTTCATTACACGTTTGGAAGTTACTGGATCTAGCGAAGCAATTGGTTCATCCGCCAGAATGATATCTGGTTCTTGAGCTAAAGTACGTGCAAGTGCAACCCGTTGTTGTTGACCACCTGATAGTTGATTGACACGCATGTATGCTTTATCTAAAATTCCAACTTGATCAAGCGCTTCAAGTGCTTGTCTTTTTTGTGCCTTTGTATAAATACCTGTTAGTGTGCGCCAAAACGGATTATCTGGTGCAAATGCTACTAATACATTTTTTAAAACAGTCGTACGGTTCACCAAGTTAAATGATTGAAAGATCATGCCAACTTTACGTCTGAACTTTCGAATGGCTTTTCCTTTTAATGCACCGACATTTATCTCATCAACATGTAGCTTCCCGCCAGTGATATCGTGCATACGATTAATACAACGAATGAAGGTAGATTTACCAGCACCGGATAAACCAATAATTGCAACAAATTCACCCTTGTCAATGTGGAGGTTAATCTCCTTTAAAGCTTCTGTTCCATTTGGATACACTTTCTCTACATTATTAAACTCAATCATTAGATACCCTCATTTCCACCCGGAGTGTTCGTTCTCTTGATGATGGATTGTTAAAAGCGAGACACTCAAATAATTGGATGCCTCACTTTGTTCACTATCCATAGTATTGTTTATTTTAAATTTCGTAAGAACTCTTGTGCATCACGTTCCCCATCATAGTTGGCAGATTCAGCTTTTTGATAGCCTTCGTGGCTATAAATACTAATAACTTCTTTTCCTTCTTCTGTTTTTGCGATGTTGATGAATGCATCTTGTAAAGCTTGTTTCAAATCATCACTCATAACGTCTGCGTTTTTACTAACGGATACCGTATCGTTGTAAATCGGTTGTGTGACACCGATGACGTTCGTTTCTTCCCAAATGGACGCTTCACGACCAAAATCACCGATCCAGTTCTCTTCATTATCTCGTCTTGCATCAGCATACACTACGACAACATCGGCTTGCTCTGCTGCCAATTTTGCAAATGTATCACCGTAACCATTCGATTGAATCGACTGATCTAAATCAGTAATACTTTTTTCGTAATTTTCTTGTAGCCATAAGGTTGGATAAATATAGCCTGACGATGAAGACGTTGATTGTACAGACCAGCGAGCACTATTCACATCATCCCATGTTAATGCTTCCCCATTATTTACTTTCTCAGACAGTTCTTGTCCTTTTTCAGACGGTCCAGCAATAATTAAGCTACGATAATAGGTTGCTTGCTTATCTGATAAACCTTCCGTTGGTTTATTTTCATTCCAATCAACAGGATTTTCAGAATCATTTGATAACGCAGCACGTGTCGCTGTCAAAATAACTTCAGCACCATCATCATATAATACGTATGTACCGCCAGGAATTAATCCAACATCCGTTGTACCAGATGACAAAGCTTCACCAACTGCCTCATAAGTGGTGCCTACATTAATTTCTACATGATTCACATTCACACCTAAGTCAGCTAATTCCTCTTTTAGTAAGCCTTTTAAAGGTTCAGTTGCCGTTACGATTTCTTCTGGATCACGTGACGGAACAAATGATACCTTTAAGGTGTCAATTGCTTCATTTTTACTATCTTCACTTGCATCTTTCGGACTAGCATCCGTGACAGATTCTGTATCTTTTTTGTCATCACTACATCCAGCAATTACTAGCACCGTAAAAACTAGTCCTAACAAAATCAATAATTTATGTTTCATTTTCTATTCCCCCTAACAGAATGTTTGATCGAAAGTAACTTTCAGGTGCAGTATAGCATGGAATTAGTGCTTTACATTGTTAACTTATGGTTAAAAAATCTTAACATTGTAAAACCTTGCCTAGCAAAAAGAATGGTGCTTATACTAAAAAGACATAGGTAAACTGGAAGGGGCGGCAATGCTTTATGACAAAAGAACAAACACAAACATTAACCATTCTTGCGACGAGTGACATTCACGGTCATATCTATCCAACAACTTATCGAGGTAAATTGAATCAGCCAATCGGACTAGCAAAATTAGCTACAATCATTGAAAAAGAAAGAAAAAAATCAGCAGATACACTATTAATCGATAACGGGGATATGATTCAAGGTTCCCCATTAATGTATTCATATCATCATTCAACGCTACCTACCAATCCGATCATTGAAGCGATGAATCAGCTTGGCTTTGATGCTGGTGTCGTAGGAAACCATGAGTTCAATTTTGGAAGATCAGCGATTGATAAAGCAGTCAGTTCCTCTCATTTTCCGTGGCTTTCAGCTAATGTTATAGACCAGTCCAATAAACAACCAATTTACGGTAAACCTTACGTAATCCAAGAAACCGATAGCGGAATAAAAGTTGCAATCCTAGGAATAACAACGCATTACATACCTAATTGGGAAAAGCCAGACCATATTAGAGGAATAGATTTTTCTGACGCATATGAGGCAACTAACTATTGGGTAAAGGGCATTCGTGAGCATGAAGCAGTTGACGTTTTAATCGTCAGCTACCACGGTGGGTTTGAGCGTGATTTAATAACAGGCGAACCAACTGAAAAGTTAACTGGAGAAAACCAAGGCTACCGAATCTTAACTGAAATTGACGGAATTGATGTACTGTTAACCGGCCACCAGCACCGGAAGATCGCACAAATACATTCCGAAAAAGCAGTCATCCAACCTGGTGTAAACGGTGAGGCTTTAGGAAAAGTAACGTTAAATTTATCAAAAGTAAATAATACTTGGACGATTAATCACAAGCACGCTGAATTAATTCCTGTCACAGTTGAAACACCTGTTTCTGAAGCTATCTCACTAGTTGCTCGTGAAGCCCATAAACAAACCGAGCTATGGCTAGACAAGCCGGTTGGTTATGTGGAAGGAGACCTGTCTGTCACCGATCCATTTCAGCTTCGATTAGCAACACATCCATTGATATCTTTCATTAACAGTGTTCAGGAAGACGTTGCGCAAGTAGATATATCATTAACTAGCCTCTTTCACGACCAAGCTCCTGGGTTTTCAGGAGAAGTCACCATGCGTGAAATTGTCAGCAACTACATCTATCCTAATACGTTAACGGTTCTTCAACTAACAGGTAAAGCGATGAAACAAGCACTCGAATTATCGGCCAATTATTTTCAGTTAGATGACGAAAACAATATAACGATCAACCCAGACTTCTTATATCCAAAGCCAGCACCGTATAATTATGACATGTGGTCAGGAATTGACTATCAACTATCGATTAGTCAACCGGTTGGTAAACGAGTTACATCGTTGTACTATCAAGGTCAACTGATCCGAGAAGACGATACATTTCACGTAGTGATGAATCATTACCGTGCCAGTGGTGGCGGAAACTTTGATATGTTTAAAGATAAGCCGGTAATTAAACAGATCCAAACCGATATGACGGAGCTGTTGGTCGATTACTTTACAAAACATCCAATTGTTGTTCCTCAGTATAGAACAAACTTTACTGTTACTCGCTAGTTACTCGCATGTACACAAAATAAAATCACAGGTCTTAACAAGTCTTTGGTGGTCATTGCACCAGATGGATAAAATCATGTATAGATGTTTCACTCTACCATTTCATTCAACTTTTAATTACTAACTTGTTCGACTTATATAAACAACAAGTTGCATCGCTACAAACATTGAAAGCCCGCTCTCGAGGAGTAGGCTTTCAATTAATTGATTAGGTTATAACTAACACTTCGCTTCCACATCATCGTGTGAACTTATTGATTGTTTTCTAATAGGTATGTTCTAGCGCATCCTCAAACATAAAGATCGAACATAGTAACATCATAGCCAAGCTGCTTTAAATAGTTGAAAAATTGGCCGCGGTGATGAAACAAGTGTGAAACTTCTTCAACGAACCAATGTGCTTGAATTTCACCTTCTTCAAGGTAAAATGGTGTTGTCTTTTTAAGCAATAAATCCTCTTCCGATAAAGATAGTATATAAGTCTTATACGCTTTAAAACCATGATGCATCGCATTTATCATCTCTTCTGCCGATTCTAATCTATCGTATTTTTCTTCTATCTTTTTAACTGTGTCCCCATCTTTCCCCTGAAAAATATGAAGGTCTACTTCTGGGATGGACACGATATGTTTAGCAAGATCTTTAAGACTCCTCATATTATCTGCCGGCTGATACTCCCAATCCTTCACTTGTACTTTTCCTAGCAATCCTTCCATCGACCGAATACCTATTTCTAATTCACTCAATAGTTGATTTCTTAGAATGTCTACTGTGTTCATTGCTCTCATCCTTCCATTTATGATTGATTTCATACTATCATGCAATCATGACAAATCCTGTCACTATTACAAAGGCTGTTCTAAAAAAAATCAACTGTACTGCTCTGAAAGGTTTTTTAATTTTAGTTTCATATATGTAATCGCTTCGATAGGTTCTAATATTAATGCCTCACTTCCAAAAATCCAGATGAGATCAACAAAATAATTCAGTTCGGATTTTGGAATTGTTGCTTTTATCCAGCCCGTTCCATTCTCTCTTTCTTTAATTAGATGATCCAAATCTATCTCTGACCTGGCTCGTCGTACTCCTTCTCTCGATAATTCGACTGAAAAAGTAATCGGATCTAATACTTCTTCTTCTGATAATTTAATCCATTCCATCACAGATTGATAGGGAAGGCTCTGCACTTCAGCATCTGTTGTTACCGCTTGTTTTATTCGATCTACACGAAACAGGCGAATACCTTTACGGAAAAAGCAATAAGCAGGACAATACCAAAATCCGTTATAACTATATAGACCAATTGGTTGAATAATCCTCTTCCTTACACCATTTTTACTGTCATAGTGAATGGAAAGTGTCAATTGATCAACAGCTGCATGTAATATTGTTTCTAGATAATCAGCAGGTTGAACACGGTTTGGATTCCAAAAAACAATCCGACCTTTCATTGAGTCAATGCGAAGTTTGGCATCGGAGGGTAAATATTGATAAAACTTCTTCAAGGCGTAGCCAGTTTCAGTTTTAAATGGAAGGGAGTCAAAGAATTGAAGGGATTGGAAAGCAAAATAAAGTGCAACTACTTCCGATTCTTTTAAAAAAACAGGGGGAAGCATTCGTTCATTTAATACATAATAACCACCATCTGCACCAACTTCGGAATAGATAGGAACACCGATAGCACTCAATTCATCTAAATCACGAAGAATGGTACGATAGGAAACTCCGAACGCTTCCGCTAGCTCTCTTGCTGTGAATTTACGCTTCGTATTCACAGTCATCATTAATTCAATTAAACGTTGAGATTTAGACATTATCGTTCCTCCAAGCTTTTATTATAAATAGATAACAAGATGACGCTAAAACACCAAATATAAAAATTTGAGATGCTAGCAAACTAGCAAAGTTACCGTCTATCAATTAACTAATGTTCAAAAGTAATCCGACAATTAATATACCACCTGCTACATATGTGAGGAAGCTGATCATATATTTTATTAATTGATTCTTTTCATAGGATAATTCTACGAAGTATCTGCGATTATATCTACAAGCTCTTCTTTATTTCTTACTACAAGCACCACATTGGCATTTGTCTCAATACGTTCTTTTGAAATTGCAATCCAGACATCTCTACTTGCTCCAGTAACAATAACTGTTTTTCCATTCAGTTATTTCACCATTATATTTTATCCCACTGGTTCTTTTAATTAGTTCGATTTTTTCTATTTTCTATGCATAAAGGATAACTCTATTTCTAAACTAGAGGTGGTCAAAGATTAAAAAGGTACCAACCATGCTTCCAATCGTTGCGCCGATATTGCGTAAACTCTAAAGCACGGTTATTTCAATTAGAGCACATGAATCAATTGACATGTATGCCTAAAGAAAAGGCGCCTTATTAAGTGAATGCGCCTTTTTACGGTACAACTATTTATTAGCAATTGCTTCAAATGTGATTGTCTGAGTTGAATTTGTAGGATAGTTTCCGTGCTTGTAATCTGCTGAGATTGTTATATCTTTAAAACCAATTTGTTCAAGAATCATTTTAAATTCTTCAACCCCATACCAACGAAGTGGAAAACGTTCTAGTTCTGACTGTGTTAATTGACCATTATTCCATTTTTCATATCGATTATGCGATATCGTATATTGGCTTATAAAGTCAACTTCGACAATTTTACTTTCTAAAGTGATGATCCCACCATTTTGAGATTCCCAAGTTCTTGTCGATACATTACCAACTGTTAGATCCGTTTGCAAAAAAATGTCTAAAATAAGCTTGCCTCCATCGGAAAGATGATTATAGAAATTTTTCAAGGTACTAATAGAATCCTCTCTTTTATGTAGCAACAAAAATGTTCCAGTTGGTACAATAATCGCCTCATATTTTGTATCCAATGAAAATGACTCCATTCTCCCTTCAAACAATTTTGGGTCTAACCCTCTATTTTTACAGTTATTACGACAAATTTTCAGCATTTCTTTGGATACATCAAAACCATCCACTTTTATTCCTTTTTCTAAAAGCGGAATAAGAATTCGTCCAGTTCCAACCCCTGGTTCGAGAACATTCCCTTCACACGAGGCCAATCTATCACTGTAAAACTCCACATCACCAAAAGAAAGCCCAATATATTTGTCTATATCATATACCTCTGAAGAAAGATTGTTATAATAACCCAACATATACTTTCTCACTCCCTTCTATCCTCTTCCTATAAAACTAGTTTTAATTTTACAATAACTTACACGATAAAGGAATTCATTTTTCCTATGAAAAAATCTCATTTAAAGCCTTTGCATTTATTATAATTAGGTTCTGAGGCTACACTGAGTTGTACAGATAAAATAAGGTGTTAGATGCAAAAGAAAAAGGCTGGATCACTATTGGATTAAAAGCCACCCTATCCATTGATAAACTTAAACACTTAAAAAAGTGTTTCGTTTAGTGTTGACAATTCAAATAATCTGCCTTTATTTTTATTGGAACCTTTAAATAAAGTCTATTGACTCTTGAGCTACTCAATACTCCATAATTCAAATAGTCAGTGCTACTAAAGCCTAATATTAAAGAGAGATATATCTGCAATCATTAATTAACTATTTGCTCTTTATTTTTCAGCCTATAGTAGTTGAGATTAAAATAACGAGGAGTGATTTAAGTGTCTAAACATGATTATGATTTGATTGTTATTGGAGCTGGAGCAGGCGGATTAAATGCTTCACTAGAGGGGGTTTCACTAGGTAAAAATGTATTATTAGTAGAAAAATTTCAGCCTGGAGGAGAATGTACTTGGACAGGCTGTATTCCAAGTAAGGCATTAATACATATTGCCGATAATATCCACACTGCAAAAAAATTCACAACACCGCAAATTGATACTAAAAATGTAATGAATCAAGTCCGTCAATTAAGAAAAAAAGCTCATGAAGGTGAAAGTGTAGAGCTCTTACAAGCTCACGGTATTAAATATATAAATGGATTTGCTACTTTTGTGGATAATAACACTATAGAAGTTAATGGTGAAAACATAACAGCTACAAATATTATTATAAGTACGGGTTCTCGAGCATTTATTCCTAGCATACCGGGAATAAATACAGTAGACTATTTAACAAATGAGAATTTCTTTGAACTAAATGAACTCCCTAAGAGTCTTATCGTTTTAGGTGGTGGAGCTATTGGAGTAGAGTTAAGCCAAGCATTATCACGTCTTGGTGTTTCAGTGACTCTTGTGGAAATGGCTGAGTCCATTTTATATAAAGAAGACAAGGAAATTGTAGAACTGCTAACTGATATTTTAAGAAGTGAAGGAATAAGTGTACTTACTGGTGCTAAAGGAAATGAAGTTAAACAAGTTAACAACCTGATTGAACTGACCGTTGAGAAAAATGGTAAGCAAGAGATTGTTGTTGCCGAAAAAATGTTGGTTGCATTAGGAAGAAAGGCAAACCTTGAAAATATCAAATTAGAAAGGATAGGAATCAAGAAAACAGACAAAAGTATTATAGTCAATGAACATATGCAAACGAACATACCAAATATTTATGCTGTTGGTGACATAGTTGGTCCATATCTTTTCTCTCATATGGGAGGAGCACAAGGTAGAGCTGCGGTACGTCACATGTTTAATCAAACCGATAGTAAACCTATGACAAAGGATTATGCTTGGACAACTTTCACACACCCAGAACTTGCTAGAACCGGATTTACTGAAAAGGAAGCTAGTGAAAAATACGGTGATAACATTCGAATCTATAAAACAAGCTATTCTTCATCAGATAGAGCTGTTGTTGAGGGGAAATCTCAGGGGCTAGTAAAAGTAATCTGTGATTGTGAAGGGAAAATCGTAGGAGCTAGCATATTAGGTGAAAGAGCTGGTGAATTGTTAGGACAAATTCAGTTAATGAAATTGTTTAATCAACCTTTTTATAAGTTAGGAGAGGCGATTCAACCCTATCCGACTTATAGTGAAGTATTAACAAGTTTAAGTCAGGATGCACATGAATAATCATAAAACCCCCTTCATTTTGTTTGAGGGGGGATTTAATTAAAAAGGAGTGTTATAGGTGGATAAGTTATTTCGTACTGGAGACGTTGCTAAATTACATGACGTTACATCTGACACTGTACGTTTTTATGATAAAGAGGGATTGGTTACGCCAACAATAAAAAAACAAAAATATAGATATTATGACCTAAATGCCACTACCCTTTTTAGTATAGTAACTTTATTAAGAGAAATGAAGATGCCAATACAAAGTATAAAAGAACTCATTTATACAGAAGACTATAATCAAATTTTAAAGAAGTTAAGTAATCATACCCAAAGTCTGATTGAACAAAAAGAACAACTTGAAAGAAAGATAAACTACCTAAATGAATTTAATAAAAATCTAGATGTTTTCGAAAAAAAACCAAATACATTTGAACTTATAAATCAAATATCATTATATCTTTGCGAGGGACAGAGTTTTTCTTTAGAGGGCGTGGTCAATGACTATGATGCTTGCGGTAATTACGTTGATGATCAATTATGGAATAGAACATCTTTAATAATTAAGCTCAATAATCGTATTAATACTAACTCTAAAATAGAGGATAAATACTATTGTGGAAATATTATGGACAGTGAATGTAATGAAACAAAAGTGATTCATTTAAATAACATATTGAAATTTAATTATGTTGGAGCAATCGATGAAAATAGCAAATATTTAGAAGCCATATTTGAAAAAGCATTAGCTTATTGCAAGTTAAATAGCTTGATTATAGATACAATTGCTCCAGTATATGAGCTTTTCATAATGTCTCATAAGGTTGATGATACTGATAAGCATTATATAAGTGTTTTTTTTCAATTACAAACTAACTAAGAATGACGAATTAGTGTCTAGCACTCACCGAGAAAATCGAAGTTTAGTCGGAGAAAATCGAAGTTTAGTCGGAGAAATAAATCTAGTTAGCAGTATATCTAGATGTGAGAACTGTTAAGATAATGCTGTTATTAGAGCCTTTTACTTCAATATCAAGTCTGAAGAGTTGCAGTATGTTAAATATAATACATCATCACTACAGGAAGTTAGAAATCGCATAGATACATTTATGAATCATTATCATGAAGAGAATATTAACGAGAATTTAGGCTACCACTCCATATTGAATTCAGGGAAATGGCAGCCTAAAAAGGTGTTTTATTATTGACTTAAATCTTTATGTCAGTCTAATATTTTAATTATAAGCAAACGGGTGCTTTTTGTTCAAATATTTAAACAACTATTTTATATTTTAAACGACTTTATTATTCAAACACAAAAATATGTACCTGTAACTTAGTTGGTATTTCCCCAAATCCCCCTCCACTCCTTCTCTCCCAACGCTCCACTCCATCTTTTATGCCACTAGGCAATGGAACTAAGTTCTTCCCCAAAACGGCTGTTTTCTCCTTCTTTTTTCCACTCTGGGTTATATAGAATATTCCGACATTGTAATTAAGTTTGTCCTTAATAGAGAGAATAAAGATAAGAAAAACATGAGAAAAGAGATCAAAAAACCTCTTACATCCTCACACTCTCACTTCTCTTCCGTGTTCTTTCGAACTGTATAGAAAGCAATATGAAAACCAGCCGAACACGCCACTGACAAGGGATTGAATAGATATTGAACACAAGAAAAAGGACTGAATCACTATTGGATCCAGCCAGAATTTGTATTGATTTTACGATTGAATTAATATTGAATCGATATTGATAACACATGGTTTTCCCATTCTTTTTCTTCTCTCTTTCTTCCGCTCCATGTACCAACTATTTAGCATAGGGAAAGGGATTTTAGCAGGGGGATATCCACCACAGTGTTCAAGGGAAATACTTACAGTTATTAAATCCCAAGCCCAATTGTACTACATAAATTGTTGGGTAAAATAGAAAGCCACTTGAAATTACCTATTTGTATATATTTTACCCAATTAAAAATGGGCATAAAAAATAAATGTTAGTAATTTTCATTCTAACTTTGTATTAATATACCAAGTTAAGAATATAAATGAACATTAATAATCACAACAACCCGATATATTAAAATTTTATTTGACTTATAAATTATTGTCAGTTATCATTATGGATAATTTAATAATTAAATTTGATGACGAGAAAGAGTAGTTATGTAAATCTTATCTACAGAGAGTTGACGATTTGCTGGAAGTCAATGTTAAGACCATAATGAAAATCCTCTCCGAGAAGCAAAGTTGAAAGGACATTTAAACTTTGACGGCATTCTACCGATATCCAGGACACGTATGATAGTACGTAGTGTAATGAACTGACAAAAACCACTACTATGGTTTTTTTATTTTGTTAAAGGAAGATTATATATTTATATATAAACTCGATTCTACGTATGTAGGGTCGAGTTTTTTTATTATAATGAGGTGATAATGTTGAAGGAGTCCAATGTTGAAAGGGAATTAAGGGTTCGTGAAAAATGGGAAAAGGATGGGACGTTTGAACGTTCCATATCTAACCGAGAAGGAAGAGAGACCTATGTTTTTTATGAAGGGCCTCCAACTGCAAATGGTTTGCCACATGCAGGTCATGCCCTTGGGAGAACAATCAAGGACTTTGTAGCGAGGTACAAAACAATGTCTGGTTATCAGGTTTTAAGAAAAGCGGGGTGGGATACGCATGGCTTACCTGTGGAATTAGAAGTTGAAAAACAATTGAATATTCGTGGTAAGGATCAAATTGAGGAGTACGGAATAGAGAATTTTATTCAGAAATGTAAAGAAAGTGTCTTTGCCTATGAAAATGAATGGAAACAATTTACTGAGGCTCTTGGTTATTGGGTAGATATGGAAGATGCTTATGTAACCTTAAACAACGAGTATATTGAGTCTGTCTGGAATATCCTATCCACTATACATGAGAAGGGTTATTTATATAAAGGACACAGGGTTGTACCTTATTGTCCACATTGCGAGACTTCACTTAGTTCTCACGAAGTTGCACAAGGATATAAAGATGTTACTGATTTATCCGTTACAGCCAAATTTCAATTAAAGGGAACTTCAAAAGAATATCTTTTAGGTTGGACAACGACACCATGGACATTACCAGGTAATGTTGCTGTTGCTGTAAACCCTGATATGAATTATGTACGAGTTAGACAAGGATCAGAAATATTTGTTCTTGCAGAGTCTCTGGTTTCCACTGTTATGAAGGAAGATTATGAGATTTTGGAAGTTATGAAAGGAAAGGACTTAATTGGTCTCTCTTACGAACCACCTTTTAATTATGTCACAGTAACCAATGGACATAAAGTTCTCGGTGCAGATTTTGTTACTGATACAAGTGGAACTGGTATTGTGCATATAGCACCTGCCCATGGAGAAGATGATTACAAGGCAATTCAGGATAATCAATTTGATTATGTAAATGTTGTTGATTCCAAAGGTCGTTATAAGGAATATGTAGCCCCACTTGCAGGACAATTTGTAAAAGATAGTGACGTAGAAATTATTAAAATACTATCGAAGCAAAACCTTTTATTCGATAAGCAAAAGTATGAACATAGTTATCCCCATTGTTGGAGATGCGACAGTCCTCTTCTTTACTATGCCATGGAGGGTTGGTTTATTAAGACAACAGCAGTTAAAGAAAACATGCAATCAAATAACCAAGGGGTTCAATGGTTCCCTTCTCACATGAAGGACGGAAGGTTTGGAAACTTTTTGGATAACATGGTAGACTGGAATATTGGAAGAAACAGATATTGGGGAACTCCGCTAAACGTTTGGATTTGTCAAGATTGCAGTAAAGAAAAAGCCCCGCATTCTGTTAAAGAATTAAGGGAGCTTTCTACAGAAGAATTGCCAAAAGATATAGAGTTGCATAAACCATACGTAGATAAAGTACATCTAACTTGTTCTTGTGGCGGTACAATGTTTAGAACAAGCGAAGTTATAGATGTTTGGTTTGACAGTGGCTCCATGCCATTTGCTCAATATCATTATCCATTTGAAAATAAAGATATGTTTGAGAAGCAATTTCCTGCTGATGTAGTTATTGAGGGTGTTGACCAAACAAGAGGATGGTTTTACAGCTTATTAGCGGTTTCTACTCTGTTTACAGGACAATCACCTTATAAACGTGTACTTTCTTTAGGACATATTTTAGATGAAAATGGACAAAAGATGTCAAAAAGTAAGGGAAATGCCTTGAACCCTACAGAGCTAATTAATGAGTTTGGTGCTGATTCGTTAAGATGGGCGTTATTAGCTGACAGCTCACCATGGAATAATAAACGCTTTTCCAAAAAGACTGTTAGTCACGCTAAATCCAAAGTCATTGATACACTTTTGAATGTTTACTCTTTTTACTCTATGTATGCAGAGATTGATCAGTTTAATCCAAATATTGACTTGGGTGGGACTCAGACAACTCTCGATAAATGGATTGTTTCTCGATTAAATACCGTTATTGGGGAAGTAGTCCAAAGTGTAGATGATTATGATATAACAAAAGGGGCAAGAGCCATTGCAACGTTTGTTGATGAACTTAGTAATTGGTATGTAAGGCGATCCAGACAACGATTTTGGAGCAGTGGTATGACTGATGATAAAAGGTCAGCATTTAGCACCTTATTTGATGTCTTAAAGAAGCTCACGCAACTAATGGCTCCTTATACACCTTTTGTTACAGAAGATATATACTCAAACTTAGTGAAAGATAGTGTGCATGTATCTGATTACCCTCAACCAGATGAAACGCTTATTGATGAACAATTAGAAAAAGATATGGATGCTATCTTACAAATAATAGAGCTAACAAGATCCCTTAGAAATACAATTGGAATAAAAACCAAACAACCATTAGCTCAATTGTTTGTAGTCCCAACAGAAGAAATCACTCTGTCTCAGTTGCAAAAGTATTCGTCTATTATAAAAGATGAAATGAATATAAAAGAAGTAAAGTTTAAAAATGATTATGAAGATTTGTTACAGGTTGATTTCAAATTGAATTTCTCAGTAGTTGGGCCAAAGTTAGGCAAATCAGTAGGCAGAGTTAAAAATTTAATCGAAAAACTAAATGAAAAAGAAAAAGCAAAATTCATTGATGAGAGAGAAATAAAGTTATCATTAAATTCAGGTGATAGTATAACTCTTACAACGGATGACGTGCTTGTTGAGAAAAAGGGAAGAGATGGTTATGAGTTATTGGAAGGAAGTAATTTCTTAATCCTATTAGATACAACATTAACACAAGAATTAAAAGAAGAAGGATTAGTAAGGGAATTTGTTCGGGCAGTTCAAACATATCGGAAAGAGTTGAATCTTCCAGTTGATTTACGGGTAGATTTATATGTTCAGGCTGATTCATGGCTTCAAGAAGTATTGATTAAATTTGATGAATTGGTACAGAGAAATCTCATTATAAATGCAGTTCATTTTGAAAACAAACCAGATATGAGAAGTTTTAAGGTGGAAGGAAATCTGGTTAAATTACACATTCATTAATAGTGTCAACCCCTGTATCATTACAGGGTTTTTTTCGTTTGCACCATATAAATATCTGTACTATTAAAAAGCACTCTATAACTTGTTGTTATTTCATAAATCGAGATCTTCCAATAATGAGTTTTTTGTATTGTCGGTAATTTTTACAACATTTTTATTTTTTCTGAAATCTCCCAAGTTATTGACTTTTCTTTGAAACTGATCCAACTTTTCATAGCCTTCAATTGGGTTGTCCGAAAAAAGATTATCGAACATAAAATCAACTATTTTATGTATCGATTTTCCAGTTGTTATTAAGTTTATTAATGGTACATTAGAATTTGAACTTGCGTACAACCAACTAAATAGGACTCATTACCTTATTATATCTTATTTTAACTTCTTCTATCATTTCAAGTCATCTACTATATGTACCTGTAACTTAGTTGGTATTTTCCCAAATCCCCCTCCACTCCTTCTCTCCCAACGCTCCACTCCATCTTTTATGCCACTAGGCAATGGAACTAAGTTCTTCCCTAAAACGGCTGTTTTCTCCTTCTTTTTTCCACTCTGTGTTGTATAGAATATTCTGACATTTTAATTAAGTTTTTCCATAATAGAAAGAAGAATTAGGAGAATAGAGATAAGAAAAACATGAGAAAAGAGCTCAAAAAATCTATTACATCCTCACTCGCTTTCTTCTATACCGTGTTCTTTCGAACTGTATAGAAAGCGATATAAAACCGTCTGAACACAATACTGACAAGGGATTCAACAGATATTGAACACTAGAAAAAGGACTGAATAACTATTGGATCCAGCCCGAATTTGTATTGATTTACGATTGAATTATTATTGAATCGATATTGAAAACACATGGTTTTCCCACTCTTTTTTTCTTCTCTCTTCCTTCCGCTCCATGTACCAACTATTTAGCAGTAGGTACCGACTTTTTAGCAGAGGGAAAGGGATATCAGCAGGGAGATAAAAATGTTGCTTTGAAATAAAGTTTGATCAGAAAAGCCTGAGAATCCTCTATTTTACATAAAGTAAAAAGAATTCACTTTGAATAAAGATTGATCAAAATTATTTCTATTTCCTTTTTTTGCAGTTGATTCTAAAAGGATTTAACTAACTAGCTGTTACTGTTGGACGGACTAAAGATATAAAATCACTAGCGTCACATTAAAATATTTTCGTGTAATACTAAATACAGAATTTTCTGTATTTAGTATATTCCCATAAAAAAATCCTTTATAA
>NZ_JBISEP010000027.1:0-43540 GCF_044383835.1 Paraliobacillus sp. JSM ZJ581 | reverse complement strand
GCCGAACACAGTAGTTAAGCTCTTCAGCGCCGATGGTAGTTGGGGCCTTGCCCCTGCAAGAGTAGGACGTCGCTAGGCAACCAGAAAAACCTTTGAAATAAATTCAAAGGTTTTTTTGGTTGTACAATAAATGACGTTACTGAACTTTGGTTCTCTGTCAAATGTGGTGGTATGGTTTTCACTCCACCATCTCTTTTATTACATTTTTATCAAGAGGATCTTCAGCTCGTGCTGTTCCTGCAGAACAAAGAATGCTACGGCAGCAACGCGTTGGACGAAGAAAATGGTCCTATATTTTCGAGGAGTCTCGCCTATTTCTCCCGCTCTTGTTTAATGCAAAGTAAAAGTTATGAATATTGCAATGAGATTAAGGTGTTGCAACTTTATACGGAGAAGTGAGCATGATACCCTTGTAAGTTAGCCAAGCCTTTATATAGCCGGCTTCTTGGCTAATTATTCATGCTTACAGAGGCTCAGTGTCAAGTTGCAGCATTCTCACTTTCTGATTGCAATCTTCTAACAATCTGATTTGCAAAACACAGCTCTGTGCCTTTTACCCTTAGATGTATGTTTTTGAGAATTTTTTCATCATAGATTTTGCTTTTAAACATAGAAAACAAGTGAGTTCCCCTGTAGAATAAAAGTAGACGAAAACCAATCCTAGGAGGGAACTCACATGTCTATGTCTAATGATATAAAGAAACTGTTAGGTATTCAAGATAAAAATATTCACATCATGTAGAATGCCGTTACGATGGGGGAACATCATGGTATACCATGTTCAATTTGTTCGTGCAAACCACATTGTTTTATTTCAGGGAACACCAAAACACATATCCCAATTAAAACAGTAGAGGAGCAGTCGATTAAAAGTATTTCAAAAGATTGCAGTGTATCTGACACAACGATACAACGTATTATGAATGAAGATGTGAAAGCCTATAAACATTATTGTCAAACATTCCTAAATCACCTTTTTTTTGATGAATTTAAATATGCGAATAGATTGGAGGCTGTTACTCAAGAAAGAAACCGAACTACCCCTTATATCAATTACACCTATTATCGTTTGTTTGATCAACGATTAGAGGCATCTATTGTTCAAGAAATGTTAGCCTATGATTCAAGGCTACGAACGAATAATATTTCAGTTGACTATGTGCTTTACCAATGTCATTTGATGTAAAATCTATAGAACTATTTATTTAGTTTAATTAGTAATGGATTAATAAGAAAACAAGAATAAGTAGCAATACTAGAAATTTTGAATCTTCATTTATTTCTAGAAGCACTTTTTTGTTAAATTATTCCTTTAACTAAGTGCTTCCCAAGCAGCATTCATTCCTGCAATACGCCCTGTTACTAAAGCAGAAGTAATGTTGTAACCCCCAGTGTAGCCATGAATATCTAGAATTTCACCACAAAAATATAGTCGATTCATTTTTTTAGACTGCATTGAATTAGGAACGATTTCTTTAATAGAAACACCACCACCTGTTACAAATGCCTTTTCAATTGGCTGTGACCCATAGACATTAAATGTAAAGGATTTTAAATCATGAACAAATTTCGTTCGCATTTCCCAGGAAATATTAGCGCATTTTATTGTATCTGAAATATCATTTTTCCCTAATAAAAATGATATATATCTTTCTGGAATCATCCCTTTAACAACATTATGAAATGTTCTTTTCGGATTAGATGTAATAGAATGATTTATTTCCTCTAATAGTTGTTCTTCTGTTTTATTAGGAAAACAATCAATTTGCATCGGTACAATTGTTTCACCTTTTCTTAATTCTTTCACAACGTATTGGGAGCAACGTAGCACTGCAGGTCCTGATACACCAAAGTGTGTAAATAGCATGTCCATTTTATGCGTAATGATTTTCTTTCCTTTTTTATTTAGAACAGATAAGCCAATATCTCGTAAGGCTAACCCTTGTAATTGTTTATTTTTAATAAACAATTCATTAGAAAGCAAAGGTACTTCTGTTGGGTATAGATCAGTAATCGTGTGTCCAGCCATTTTAGCCCATTTATATCCATCTCCAGTAGAGCCAGTGTAAGGTACGGCTTTACCACCAACAGCTATAATTACCGATTTAGTTGTGATTTTTTCGCCATCGTTTAAAATAATGATATGATCATTTGTTTGGTAATTTATTGCTTCTACAGTAGTTTTTTTTCGAACAGTCACATGAAGTGTTTGAAGGCGATCTAATAAAGCATTGACTACATCTTTTGCTTGATTACTGACTGGAAACATTCTACCATGATCTTCTTCTTTTAAAGCAACACCTAAGTTTTCGAAAAAATCAATGATGTCATAATTATTAAAGATAGAAAGTGCACTATATAAAAATCGACCATTACCTGGAATGTGTTTAATTAATTCGTCTTTAGGAAGGCGATTGGTAACGTTGCATCTTCCCCCACCTGAAATAGCAAGTTTTTTTCCTAATTTATCCCCTTTTTCTATTAATAAAGTAGAAGCACCTTGTTCAGCAGCAGCTATTGCTGCCATTAGACCTGATGGCCCCCCACCAATAACGATTACTTGATAAGTCAATATGTTCATCCTTCCTATATTACAGTAATTATTTTTGTGTTAATCATATTTCATCATATATGAAAAAGATATATTTGTGAACTTTCAGTAAAAATGTAATAATAAAATGTAATATAAAAACTAAATATGTATGATAAAATAATAATCATTGGATCAATTAAAGGATTAAGGTGAAAATATGTCTAAATCAACAATTTTACGGGGGACGTTGTTATTAACAGGAGCAACGTTTTTTTCTAAATTTATCGGGATGATTTATACGATTCCATTTGAAAGTTTAGTAGGAGCTACTGGTGGAAAGCTTTATGGCTTAGCTTATGGACCGTATACTATCTTTATTAGTTTGTCTGCTGTAGGTATTCCTCTTGCAGTGTCAAAATTTGTAGCGAAATACAATTCATTAGGTGATTATTACACAAGTAGAAAAATGTATAGGGTAGCATTTCGCTTTATGCTATTTACAGGTTTTATCGCTTTTTTAACGATGTTTTTTGGATCAGATTTATTAGCTAAATTATACATACCAACAAATGCGCAAGGAATAACGGAAGATGACGTTTCGATGGTTTTTAAAATGATTAGCTTTGCATTATTAGTTATTCCAGCGATGAGTATTACTAGAGGTTTTTTTCAGGGACATGAATCAATGGGGCCGACTGCTATTTCACAAGTGGTTGAGCAAATTGTACGAATTGTGTTTTTACTTGGGTCTGTGTTTATTATCATTCATTTTATCAATGATACGTATATTACCTTGGCGGTTGGATTTGCAACATTTTCAGCATTTATCGGTGCGATTGCTTCAGCGATAGTACTGTTTGTATATTGGAAAAAAAGAAAAGTTTACTTAGATCGTGCCATGCATCAACAAGTAGAAACGTACGATATTAAGACGAGTGCATTAATTAAAGAATTATTTCGCTACGCAGGACCGTTTGTAATAGTCGGTTTAGCTATTCCTTTATATCAACAAATAGACTCGATTACATTTGAACGAACCTTATTATCTATTGGCTATGAAAGTAGTGCATTTATAGATAGTGCGCTATCAAATATTATTTTATATGGTCATAAATTAGTGATGATTCCAATTACATTAGCTACAGGATTATCTTTAGCAACTCTACCAACATTAACAAAAACATTTGTAGATCGAAATAAAGCACAATTATTTGGACAAATTAATCAGTCATTACAAATAATCATGTTGTTAATTGTTCCAGCAGTTGTAGGCATGTCAATTTTATCCTATGAAATTTGGGGAGCTTTTTATGGAGTGGGGGAATATATCGATCTAAATGGTTCATTATTACGGTGGTATGCTCCGACTGCACTATTTTTCGCCTTGTTTACAGTAACATCATCTATTTTACAAGCGATTAATCAACAGCGGTATGCGGTGACTAGCTTAATTGCCGGATTATTTTTAAAAGGATTATTAATCATACCATTGATGCATCTGATTGGCCCACATGGTGCTGTCGTCTCAACAATGCTTGCATCATTTACTACAGTCTTATTAAATATTATGAGAATTAAAAAATCGATTGACTTTTCATTACGACAATTAGTAAAAAGAACCATGCTAATTGGAATTTTCACTACATTGATGGGGGGAGCAGTTGCTTTATCTAAATGGGTACTTGGCTTCTGGATCACTTATACGGATGGTAGACTGGCAAATATTCTTATACTTGTAGTTTCAGTAACTATTGGGGCTGGGTTATACTTATTTTTAAGTTATAGCTCAACATTATTAGAGCGCGTATTAGGTGGAAGAGTTCGAATCATAGATAAATTATTTCAGAGAAAATAGTTTTAGAAAGGGTAAAGTAAACATGCGGATTGACAAATTATTAGCAAATGAGGGGTATGGAAGTAGAAAAGAGGTCAAGCAGCTACTTAAACAAGGAGCTGTTCAAAATAATAATTGTATGATTAAAAATGGTAAAACACATATAGATCCTATTAATGATTTTATTACTGTTTTTGGAGAGCAAGTGATATATAAACCTTTTGTATATTTCATGCTTCACAAACCAGCAGGGGTTATTACCGCTACGGAAGACAATCGAGAAGAGACTGTTATTGATTTATTGGAACCATTGGATCAATTACGTGAGCCTTTTCCAGTAGGTCGATTGGATAAAGATACAGAAGGCTTGTTATTAATAACAAATGATGGGAAGTTAGCTCATCAACTGTTGTCTCCTAAGAAGGATATTGGTAAAACATACTATGCTAGAATAGATGGAAAAGTAACAGAAGAAGATGTTCTTACTTTTAAACAAGGCGTTCGTTTAGATGATGGTTATGTGACTAAATCAGCACGATTAGAAATTATTATTAGTGATGTAGAGTCGGAAATTTATGTTACGATTACAGAAGGGAAATATCATCAGGTTAAGCGAATGTTTGCTGCAGTTGATAAAACTGTTATTTACTTAAAACGAATGGCGATGGGAGATTGGTATTTAGATAATCAACTGGAAAAAGGGGAATATCGTGAATTAGATGAGAAAGAAATACATTATCTTCAACATCTTGAAGCAAAAAAATAAGCTGACAGATCTGATACTAGTCAGCAATTGTATATAAAATAACTCAAGAAATCTTTACTTTCTTATTGGTAACTTTCCACCTTCCCCGACTCGGACTCTTAACTAGGCCGTTATACTCTAACACATTTAGGTCTCTTTGGACTGTACGATCAGTAATGCCAAATTCTTCGGCAATTTCTAATGTCGATACAGGCCCGTTTTCTCTAATAAATAAGTACATTGCCTTTACACGTGTGAGCATGCGGGTTGTTGATTGATTCAAAAAACCACTCCTTAATGATGTCATATAACTTGTGGTGATGCTGAATCTTGAAGTTATCTACATTTTACACTTTTTTAAGAAATATGACTAGTCATAAAATAGATGTAATAATTTTTTAACATTTTGCAAGGGAGGGACTCTTCTATGTATGTTATACGTAAAATAATTGGAAAAATGATTAAAATTCAAAATAGTATTATTTTTTCAACTAGCGTGTTATTAGTATTAATTAGCTCTTATCTCATTTCTGTTGTAGAAAATGAAACTTTCCCTACGGTTTTTGATGGATTTTGGTGGGTAATGACTACAGTAACAACAGTGGGGTATGGTGATTACTCCCCAATTACATTAGGCGGCAGATTAATTGCAATATTCTTATACATATTTGGCATTGGGTTAATAGGAGTTGTAATTGGAAAAGTTGTTGATGGTTTAGCATCATTTCGACGTAAAAAAGAAGCGGGGGATATTATGTATAAAGAACAAGGACACTATATCATTATTGGCTGGTCAAAAAAAGCATCATTTGCAATTAAGGAAATGTTAGATACGACAAATGATATTGAAATTGTTGTGATAGATGATCTAGAAAAAGCGCCGGTTTTGTCTGAAAATATTCATTATATACGAGGAAATGCTTCCGAAACAGTAACGTTAGAGAAGGCAAATATTCATAAAGCTCAATCTGTATTAGTATTTGCTGATGATATGATTGAAGACGATCAATTAACAGATGGAAAAACATTATTAATCGCATCAGCTATTGAATCCATTGCCCCTGAAGTACATACGATTGTTGAAGTGATGGATGAAGAACACTTGAAGAATTTCACTTACATGAATGTCGATGAATTTATTATCTCAACTGAAACGGTATCCTCTTTATTTGTGCGCTCTGCGTTTCGGAAAGGGATATCAAGTGTTTATAATCAACTGTTAAGAAGAACGCATGGAGAAGATTTGTTTTATATTCCTTCATCAAGTAAATGGAGGACATATCGAGATGCCTTTGAAGAATTATTAGATCATGGTGCTACATTAGTAGCTGATGGAGATGATTTAAGCATTAATCGCAAACTAACCAATCCGTTACCTGAACAGGCACAGTTATATGTGATTTGCGACAAGCATACAATAGAAAAAATTAAAAATAACATATACAATTGATTAGGAGACATTGATGATGGTGTATGATTCGCATTATTTTTTAGCTATTTCTATTCCAGACCAATTGAAATTATGGGTGAAAGAGCAGCAACAACAATTACTTCAACTTAGTAAACTTTCGTATAAACACCATGTTGATTTTGCTGATTTTCATATTACAATAAAATTTTTAGGACCTGCTTCTATACAAAAGAAACAGAGAATGATTAATCAATTACAACAATTAAAAAATAATGAATCATTTCATCTTTCTATTGGATCAATAGGTCATTTCGGCTCGCCAACCCAACCAAGAGTTTTATGGTTACGGGTAGCTCTAAATAATCATTTAATTGATTTGTTTCAACAAATCGAATCGATAACAGAAAAAATTGGTTTTCCAAAAGAAAACAAATTCTATCAGCCACATATTACTTTAGTTAAAAAATGGAGAACAGGTCATCTAGATCAACAAGATTGGAATCGAATGAATAAACAAATAAATGAGAAGCAATTATTAACAGTTGATACGTTTAAACTCTATCAAATTGAACCAAATGAAAAACCGATGTACAAATCTATTCAAAAATTTAAGTTGTTGTAATTAAATGAATAATCATGTTAACTATTTCCTTTCTAGTAAAATAGAGGCGGTGTATGTATGGCACAATTAATTAAATTGGAAAATTATATTTCTCGATATGAAAAAGATCCATTCCATTATCCAGGGCAGTTTATTCGTTTGAAACAGGAAAATTGGAAAAAATTAATTCAAACATGGGAATTCCAGAAAGAAGCAGGATTAAACAATGAAATAGTGGGTGAAAAAGAGGGGGAACAAGCTTCTATGCCCAAATGGAGGAAAATTTTCCAAGGGAAAGAAGATGATTTAGAACCTGAAGATGATTCGTTTGCATTGCCTAAGACGAAAGATGATTTAAAACAGTACTTTCTAGATACATTACTGCCTTTTCAATTAAAGTGGGCGTCAACTACGATGAATGAAATGTCATTTTTAGATCGGATTTATTATGAAAATTTAACTTTGCGCTATTTTTTACAACGATTTCCTGATACTTTCTTGCTGTTGTATAATCCGGTATTTCAATTTAAAAATGCTTCCATTGATGGTGAAATTATTTTAATCACACCAATTGGCATTGATATTATCACAATAATTGAACGACCCTCATCATATAAAATCATTGTTGGTGATGATCGTACATGGTATACAGAAGAAAATGCTATACAAACGAAATTTTTAAGCCCAATCCTTTCATTAAAAAGAACAGAGACAGTAATTAAAAGTATTTTAGCAACAATGAATCAAACGATTCCATTTCGAAAGATAGTATTATCTAGAACTAATGTGATTGAATATAAAAGCGAGCCCTATTTAACAAAAATTATTGGTGTGGAACAACACCAACAGTGGTTGAAAGATCAAAGGGAATTAATTTCTCCTTTAAAGTATAATCAGCTTAAAATTGCAGAAGCGATATTGCAACATTGTGATACAGTTTCTATACAACGTCCAGAATGGGAACGTCAAGAAATGGATGATTTTTCTGCGCATTAAATATATTTAGTTCTTGATCTTTTCCCCTAATATGAGTTAATCTTAAATTAACGTCTTTTTTTGAACGTGAAGAAAAGAATGAAGAGAATGGTAGGTGAAAGACGTGTACGATATTCTTGGAGAAGAATGGATTATTGCTTCAGCTGGCGGATCTACTGGCGAGGCATATTATGCACAAAATGAGAATAAGCGTCTTTTTCTTAAACGTAATTCTTCACCATTTCTAGCGGTTTTATCTGCACAAGGCATTGTTCCGAAACTGGTCTGGACAAAACGCTTGGAAAATGGAGATGTAATTACAGCACAAGAATGGCTTGAAGGAAAAGAGTTAAATCCAGAAGAAATGCAACACCCTACAGTAGCAAACTTGTTAAGCACCATCCATCATTCAACAGAATTATTAGATATGTTGACTAGAATGGGAAAAAAACCAATTGATCCTACTATTATGTATAATAATGTAGCGAAAAAAATAGCAGAGATTTCACAAAATGTGGTTCCTTTGATTATTCATCAATCCTTATCATACTTAACTAACAATATGAAACATTTATTTCACATTAAAAAAATGGTATGTCATTGTGATTTGAATCATAATAATTGGTTAGTTTCAGATGTTGGACAATTGTATTTAATTGATTGGGATAATGCGCAAATCGGTGATCCTGCCTTAGATTTAGGAATGTTGTTGCATTGGTATATACCTGAATCAGATTGGGAGCAGTGGCTTTATAATTATGGCATTGTAAATGAAAATAACCTTTTTATTCGTATGCATTGGTATATGATTATAGAAGTGTTAGACGTATATATAAACAATTATAGAGCGAATAAAGTATCAGAAGCCGCTAAGCAACTAGAAGAGCTTGAGCGACTTCTTAATCGTGCGGTTAGTTATAAGAAGTAGGAATATGCTGTAGCCAAGTGTTGATGTTCTCTTGGTTAGTTGAGATGTGCTGCTCTAAATTTTGAGCAATTTCACCTTGACGACCATAGTTGTATATTTCTGGTAATACTTGCATTAAATACTCATCATCAACGGCTTCATTTGCCATCAATGATTGAACTAAACGTTTGATTTGTTGGTATTCAGAAATACTGCCACAACAATCTTCTGCCTGTTCACTTAACAAATCAGATAAGAGATTTAATTGATTATAAGCATTTAAAGTCATTGGTCATCACCGCCTTAGCTATATATTTTGTTGTTTCAAACAAATTATACTTGTCAATTTTGACTAAAAATATTGGATCAAAAAGGAGACAGATTATGCGTGCTAGAAATAAACCATGGGCAGATGAATTTTTAAAAGAGAATGATCATCTGGTAAGGTTGGATCCAATCGCTCATAAAGGTAAATGGAAATCCCTTTTCGACTCAAGTTCTCCAATCCATTTGGAGATAGGAACTGGAAAAGGTCAATTTATAATAGGAATGGCTAGACAGTTCCCTAACATAAACTTTATTGGTATGGAAATTGCAAAAAGTATTATAGTTAGTGCTGTTCAAAAAGGTATAGAAGAAAATCTAAATAACGTTTGTTTTATAAACGAAAATGCGCAAAGCTTATTGGAGATTTTTGAAGAAAATGAAGTAGATAAAATATATTTGAACTTCTCTGATCCATGGCCGAAGAACAAGCATGAAAAACGTCGTTTAACGTATAAATCATTTCTTGAATTATATAAACAAATTTTAAAGCCTGACGGCGAAATAATTTTGAAAACAGACAATAAACACTTATTTGAGTATTCTTTAGTTAGCTTTTCACAATTTGATATGGAACTTAAAGAAGTAGTGTTAGACTTACATGAGTTCGACGATCCAACTAATGTTCAAACAGAATATGAAGAAAAGTTTTCTGCTAAAGGACAACCAATTTATCGCTGCAGAGCAGTTTTTCGTTAAAAAACAAAAAGAAAGACAGTGCTAATATGAGTATATCCATTTGTAGTTGGATATGTTTATATCTCGTACTGTCTTTTTATTATTATGTTGTTTCAGTTACGTCGATAATGGATCCCGTATTAGCGTCTACATAAAATTCATATTGGATATTCGTATCATCAATCGTACGAGTTACTCCTCCACGATAAATGGTATAAGTTAAGCTGTTTTTAGTTACTTCTTCAGGCTTCATGTAAATCCATGAACCACTAACTGGTCCGTGTTGTTTGAATGCTTCTTTTGCTAATTTTAAAGCATTTTCTGGTTTGATCAGTTTTTGTGATAATTGATCCCGTATGGCATATCCGAGAAGTGCACCAGCGCCAGCGGCACATAAAAGTTTTTTCCAATTCATTTTTTCACCTCGTATGTGTTTTATATGTTGATGAATACAATTTCTAAACAGAGTATAACATACATTTGTAGTTTATACCGAATCATTATGATATAAACAATGTTGGAGTTAGAATTTTATATGTAGAAAAAGTGGAATCACAGATAATTGTTCGTTACAATGATAAGTAGTGTATATAAACTGGGGGTCTTACATATGAAAAAGGAAACACTTCAATTATTTAAAACATTAACAGAATTACAAGGTGCACCAGGGAATGAGCATTTAGTTAGAGATTTTATGAAAAAAGAAATATCCAAATACACGGATGAAATCATTCAAGATAACTTAGGAGGCATTTTTGGAGTAAGGCGTGGAACCGGGCCTAAAGTAATGGTTGCTGGTCATATGGATGAAGTTGGCTTTATGGTAACGCAGATTACTAAAAACGGAATGCTTCGTTTTCAAACGTTAGGTGGATGGTGGTCTCAAGTACTTCTAGCTCAACGCGTTCAAATAATGACTGACAACGGTCCTGTTATCGGTGTGATTGCTTCTATCCCACCGCATAATTTAACAGAGGAGCAGCGTAAAAGGCCGATGGAATTAAAAAACATGCTTATTGATATTGGTGCTGACGATGAAGAAAATGCGAAACAAATAGGTATAAAGCCTGGGCAACAAATTGTACCTGTTACACCTTTTACACCGATGGCAAATAAGAAGAAAGTTTTAGCTAAAGCATGGGATAATCGATATGGATGTGGCTTGGCGATTGAACTATTAAAGGAACTACAGGGCGAAATTATACCTAATCAACTATTCTCTGGCGCAACGGTTCAAGAAGAAGTTGGACTTCGAGGTGCGCAAGTAGCAGCAAATAAGATTCAACCAGATATTTTTTACGCATTAGATGCATCACCAGCAAATGATATGTCAGGTGAAGACAAAGCATTTGGTCAGTTAGGTAAAGGAGCACTATTGCGTATTTTCGATCGATCGATGATTACACATCGTGGTATGCGTGATTTTGTACTTGATACAGCAGAATCTAATAATATTCCTTATCAATACTTTATTTCTCAAGGTGGAACAGATGCAGGACGAGTGCATTTATCTAATCAAGGTGTACCGTCTGCAGTTGTCGGTATTGCATCTCGTTACATACATACACATGGATCAATTATCCATGTGGATGATTATGCAGCAGCAAAAGCTTTGATTGTTGAATTAGTCAAACAAACCGATGCAAATACGGTTAAGCAAATCAAAGAGAATGCGTAACTATCGTAATATAAATTTGTTAGTCCGTTAGAAACAAGCAATTGAAATAGCAAAAGTGAGGTCAATTAAATGGAAATCGTGATAGGCTCACATAATCCAACGAAAATAGAAGCAGTTAAAGCAGTATTTCAAGATGCAAACGTGATTGCGATGGATGTGTTATCAGGTGTGTCTGCACAACCTTTTTCTGATGAAGAAACATTACTAGGTGCTAAAAACCGAGCGAAACATGCGATTGCTTATGAAAATGCAAGCTTAGGAATTGGATTAGAAGGTGGTGTTACTGGTTATAACAATCAATTATTCCTTTGCAATTGGGGTGCATTGGTTGATAAGACAGGTGAAATATACGTTGCTAGTGGTGCACGCATTCCTTTACCTGAAGAAGTATCAATATATCTGAACAAGGGATATGAGCTAGGTCTAGTGATGGAGCATTATGCGAGAAAGAAAGATGTGAGCAAAAAAGAAGGTGCAATTGGAATCTTTACTAACCAATATATTTCACGGAAAGACATGTTCATACACATTGTTTATTTGCTGAAAGGGCAATATACATTTGCGAATAAATAATTCTTCCCTCTGTTATTTTCTTGTTTTGAAGAAAAAATGAATTTTATGTGACATGATAAATCAATCCTTGTCAAATTTAGAATTCATAGTATGATAGAAGTGGCCTTAAGATTGAGTAAGGAGGAAGAAAATATGACAAGAATAATAAAAATATTACATATAGTGTTTGTCATAGCATTATTTATCTTAGTGGGATGCTCTCCTTCAGAAGAAGAGGCACTGACATCTGTAGAAAGTATTGCAAAAAATGAATTTGAAAAAAAACCACTGGAAGCAAACCAAACTCATGAAAACATTAGTTTGTATGTTCCAAACGATTTCGAAGTGACGGAAGTTTCAAAAAGTAATCTTATACTTGAGAATGGTAACCAAACATTCATTTTCTTTTATAATGCATTGGAAGAGACAACTAGCAAGTTAAACTTTCAAGCAGCCGAGGCAAATGGAAACGATCAATTATTGCAATCGTTTGAAGATAATGAACGTTTCGGTTATGTGAAAGTTGCTAAGCTTGAGAAGGATTATGAGTTGCAAATAGGTATTGGCGGCGTAAAAGTAACGACACAAACGACACTACGAAATATCGAAGAAGATACAGAAAAGATGATGAAAATGGCAAATTCCATTGCATATACGTCTCAAAATGAATAAATCAAAGGCCTGAAGGATTCAATAAATCTTTCAGGCTTATTTATGATCATTTTTTTGTCAACAAGGTATAAATTGAATTGTGAAAAACGGATTACTTTTCGTGTTTTAGCATCTTATTCTTGCACTAACTTATTGTTCACATTATGAATGAAATCGATACTATCTTGTATTATACTTGCTCCTTCTCTAATTGTTCTTGGATTTATTTCATTGATACCATCGATAATTTTCTTTCCCGCATCAACAATAAGAATAATTGTATCTAATGCTACGTTATGCTCTGATCGGAAGCTTGATGGTACATGATTCATTTCTTCTAACTTCTCTAGTTGTTCAGCCATCTTATCTGCCATTTTGAATCCTTCCTCTATATCCGATTTCCATTCATCATTCCGATATAATGAAGGGGCGTTTGTTGCTTTGTTGAGCTCTGAAGTAATATTATTCATTTCTTCTATAATTGTAGTGAATATCTCTTGTACTGAAGTCACATAATTTTGTTCCGCTGTAGTTAATTCGCTTATATTAGAGTTTACGTTATTTTTTTGTATTCTACCTTGATCTACATTGGCACACCCACTAAAAAAAAGAACAGTAGCAAAAGTAATTGCAAAAATTTTCTTCACGATAACCATCTCCTTAAAATGTTTAGTAATTTTTAACGTTACTGTAATGTAAAAAATGATTTGTCATATTTTATTAGGCTTTACAAAATCATTGGATATGCTCATGTCTATCATTGTATTTACTAATACATACGTAATTTCCCGAAAAATGGTTTCGTTTTTTTAAAAAAACATGCTTTTTATTGACAATCTGGTTCTTGAGTTTGTTTCTAGGTTTGTGTAAGATATAACAAAGAAAAGGGGGGATTTAGGCATGGTTAGCTTTTTAAAGAAAAAAGGTGTATATTTATCTGCTCACGCGTATTTTATTACTGCATTAAGCTATATGGCTTTAGGGTTATTTTCTTCTCTTATTATCGGACTTATCATTAATACATTAGGATCGCAATTAGAAGGGATGTTAGGATCGACAATCGTAACGAGATCTTTAATAGAAATTGGATCATTTGCAATGGATAATAAGATTGTTGGTGGTGCGATTGGTGTAGCAATCGCCTATGGGTTAAAGGCTGCACCGTTAGTAATGTTTTCGGCATTATTTAGTGGCGCGTTTGGATACGAGCTAGCTGGTCCTGTTGGGAGTTATATTAGCGCATTGTTTGCTACTGAGATTGGTAAGATCATTTATAAACAAACAAAGATAGATATTTTACTAACACCTTTATTAACGATTACGATTGGTTATATCGTTGGTAAATTTATCGGGCCGCCAATTGATTCATTTATGACAGGCCTTGGTAGTGTGATAAATTGGTCAACATCACAACAACCATTTATAATGGGTATTATTGTAGCCGTATTAATGGGATGGGCTCTAACTGCTCCAATTTCCAGTGTAGCTATATCATTAATGTTGTCATTAGACGGTTTAGCTGCAGGTGCAGCCGTAGTAGGCTGTGCTGCACAAATGGTTGGTTTTGCAGTTTCAAGTTATCGCGATAATGGCGTTGGTGGATTATTAGCACAAGGAATTGGTACATCTATGCTACAAGTTGCAAATATTTTAAAGAAGCCATTAATCATTATCCCTCCAACAATAGCGGGTGCTGTCATGGCACCATTTGCTTCTGTTTGGTTTGATATGACAAATAATGCTTCAGGTGCTGGAATGGGTACAGCAGGTTTTGTTGGGCAAATCATGGCGTTTAATACAATGGGTTTTGGCATTGATGTGTTTTGGATGGTTCTTGGAATACATATCATTGGTCCAGCTATTATTAGCTTATTAATATCTGAATATATGCGAAAAAAAGGTTGGATCCGCCCTGGCGATATGCGAATTAACTATGAGTAAATTACTAGGAGGTAATTTTATGCAAACATTACAAACAGAACAAGAATTAACAACTATTTTAGCAGAAGGGAAGACGGTATTGTTATTTTCAGCGGATTGGTGTCCAGATTGTCGTTTAATCGAACCGTTCATGCCGGAAATTGAAGAAGAATTTGCTAATTTTAAGTTTATATATGTTGACCGTGATCAATTTATAGATGTATGTATCGCTCATGATGTATTTGGAATTCCAAGTTTCTTAGCATTTGAAAATGGAGAAGAAATTGGACGTTTTGTAAGTAAAGATAAAAAGACAAAAGAAGAAATCCAATCGTTCTTAAATGAGTTACAATAAAAGAGATATTTTCTTTTAACAATGTGTAAATCATGCTAGAATAGCTAACGTGACAAAACATTCTCTTTAGGGAGAGAAACAAACGATGAAAATGACAAGCATACAATTGAAAAGAATACTAGATGAACAATTAAATCGTGCTGAGTGGCGAACATCTTTTAATCGAGATAAAGATACTTATCGAGTGGAATGGCGAGATACGCATCAAGGAATTACAGTAACATTACCCAATGTGATTGCTAAATATGAACAAAAAGGTAATCTAGCGCTAGATGATTTGGTATATTATATTACGGAAGCATTAAAGATCATGAACCAGTCTCCTACATTAGAAGGAAAAGAAAAATCTGTTTTTCCGGTTATACGTTCTACGTCATTTCCAACAGAAACAAAATCTGGTATTCCACTAATGTTTACAGAACACACTGCCGAGACACGGGTTTATTATGCACTCGATTTAGGAAAAACCTATCAATTAATTGATCAAACATTACTTGAAGAAGAAGGTTGGACATTAGACCGATTAAAAGAAGTGTCAAGTTTTAATTTGCGGTCATTAGATGTTACTCCTAAACAAGAACAAGTAGCTGGAAATGATTTTTATTTCATTTCTACAAATGATGGGTATGATGCTAGCCGTATATTGAATGAAGCATTTTTAGAAGAAATGCGTTTCAATGCGAAAGGTGAACTTGCTGTTGCGGTGCCGCATCAAGATGTACTCATTCTTGTTGATGTTCAAAATGACACAGGTTATGATATTTTAGCACAAATGACGATGAAATTTTTTGCTGAAGGTCGCGTACCAATTACTTCTTTATCTTTTATTTATGAGGATAAAAAATTAGAGCCGATATTCATTTTAGCAAAAAATCGTCCAACACCGAAAAATGATGCAGAAAAGGATGAATAAGATGCAAGTTTTCTATAATAAACAAGGGATTGGTGATTGCCTGATTATTATGTTGAAACAAGGTGATCGATATGAGTTAGAACAAGAACGATTTGGTAATGTTGTTAAAATTACGGATAGAAATACAAAAGAAGTGCTTGGATATAATATTTTTGATGTATCAAATGATATGGAAATACAGACAAACAAACTAGAAGTGACAGAAACATTAATTCAACAGATGCATGCTATTTTTGAAAAGAATGGCTTAACAGATGTTTTAGATGTCGACCTTTCGCCAAAATTTGTTGTTGGTTATGTAGAAGAGAAAAAGCAACATGAAAATGCTGATAAGCTAAGTGTTTGTCAGGTGAATATAGGTCAAGAAACAGTTCAAATTGTATGTGGTGCACCGAATGTGGAGAAAGGTCAACATGTTGTAGTTGCAAAAGTAGGTGCTGTAATGCCAAGCGGAATGGAAATAAAAGAAGCAAACTTAAGAGGTGTTGATTCGTTTGGCATGATTTGCTCCCAAAAAGAACTACGGTTACCGAATGCTCCAGAAGAAAAAGGGATTTATGTGTTGACTAATGACGTTAATCCAGGAGATCCTTTTATATCAAACTAAAATTAGTATATAAGTAGGGTTGTCTTGTGAAAGGCAACTCTTTTCTAATTAGAAAACACTTTGACTGATACATAGATATTATTTATCAATACGACAATAGAAAGAATCATTTAGTATGAGTATGTTTCGAAAGGAAAACCTGTTAAAATAAAAGGAAACAAATAAAATGGAAGAGTGAAAAGGTATGTTTAATCGATGGAAAGATAAAATGAAGAAATGGTTTCATTCATCAGATGAAAAATTAACAAACGATTTTTCATATTTTAATAGAGAGCAAAACAATACGATAGATCAGAACTTAGATAGAAAAGTACTCTATCAATACCCGAACAAAAAAAAGCTCAATTTCCCTGCTATTCCTGATGAACCTAAAAATCAACCAGAGCGAAAGAAAATAAAGCGTAACCGTTTAGAAATGAAAAGGGAAGAGTACAGGCATGATTCGTATGATCAAACATCGCCAGAAAAGAAACGTAAGCCATTTAGTCCAACTCCTGTTCCATCGCCAGTCTATGGTTTTAGAAAGCGTCCAAATGAAGAAATTAAACAAGAGTTAGAAACACCGGCATTTTTAAGAAAAAAGGATATACATAAACAGACAGCTGATATAATGGAAAAAACAGAACAAGTTAATCGAAGTAATGAGTTACTTTATTCTCGTCAGGAAAAGCGAAGTCAGCTTACTGAACAAAACACATTGCCTCAAGTAGCAGAAAGCGAAAAGCAAGTGCAACAATCAACACGGAATATAGAAAATCCAGATGTAATAGGTGTTGGTAACGAACAGCATGTGAGTCAAGAAGAATCGACTTTACATTCGGAAAAAGATACGATAGTTGCTGAAAATCAGCATCCATTCGAAAATAAACAAGCCAGAAAAAAACCACAACCTTTTAATGTAAGAATGCGTCCCAGTGATAAAAAGCGATACTACCAAAAGAAAGAAAAAAATAAAGCACAGAAACGCCCACCAATTCATTTATTGAATGATCCAATTGCTAAACAAGAAAATAGTAATGTGTGGATAGAGCAACAAGCAAATTTATTAGAAAATACATTAAAACAGTTCCAAGTAAATGCAAAAGTTATTGCCTCTATGCAAGGCCCTACGGTAACAAGGTTTGAAGTCCAGCCAGAAGCAGGAGTGAAGGTAAGTAAAATCAAGAACTTAAGTGATGATATAAAATTGAATATGGCAGCAAAAGATATCCGTATGGAAGCACCCATTCCTGGAAAACATGCAATTGGAATTGAAATTCCGAATCAACAAGCGAAAGCCGTTAGTTTACAGGAGATATTTAAAGCGAGTCAATTTCAAAATGATCAATCCCCATTAAACATTGCACTTGGTTTAGATATTGCTGGAAGCCCGATTGTTACAGATATTAAAAAAATGCCCCATGGCTTGATTGCGGGTGCGACAGGATCTGGGAAGAGTGTATGTATTAATACTATTTTAATTAGTTTATTATATAAAGCGAGTCATGAAGATGTGAAATTAATGTTAATCGATCCAAAAATGGTTGAATTAGCACCGTATAATGAAGTCCCGCACTTAGTTTCTCCTGTTATCACGGATGTAAAAGCTGCAACACATGCGCTGAAATGGGCAGTATCTGAAATGGAAGAACGTTATGAAAAGTTTGTTCAAGAGGGAACAAGAGATATAGAGCGGTACAATCAAAAAATGATACAACAGCAACGATTAAGTGATAAGATGCCATATATTGTTATTGTAATTGATGAATTAGCTGATTTAATGATGGTTTCTCCCCAAGATGTAGAAGATGCAATTTGTCGAATTGCACAAAAGGCAAGAGCTTGTGGAATCCATCTTCTGTTAGCAACACAACGTCCTTCGGTGGATGTAATTACAGGACTAATTAAAGCGAATATTCCAACACGGATTGCTTTTAGTGTGTCATCTCAAGTAGATTCGCGTACGATCATTGATACAAACGGAGCGGAACGGCTTTTAGGAAAAGGAGATATGCTATTTGTAGAAAATGGGGCAAGGCATCCTGTTCGTATTCAAGGTGCTTTTGTTACTGATGAAGAGATTGAACGTGTGACTTCGTATGCAAAAAAACAAGCACCTACGAATTACTTGTTTGAACAAGAAGATTTATTACAACAGGTTAAAACCGAAGAAGTAGAGGATGAATTGTACCATGAAGTACTTTCTTTTGTTATAGAGCAAAGTGGTGCTAGCGCCTCTTTGTTGCAACGACGTTTTAAAATCGGCTATAATCGGGCAGCAAGATTAATTGATACATTGGAGCATAATGGTATTATTTCAGCGCAAAAAGGAAGTAAGCCAAGAGATGTCCTCGTAACAACGGCTGAACTCGATTAAAGCTAGTCAGCAGCTAAAAAAATTTAAAACTTGTGGATAAGACATGAATCTTATATGATAGACGAAGGTATATAATTAGAATGCGACAAGGGGCAAGCGAAATGGATAAAGAAATCACAAAAAAACTAAATGGTGAGATTGAGCGTTTAACAAACCAAACCTTTAAATTTGATGAACGAATTAAAGAGGGCTGGTTTTCAGCGGTATATTTTCTTAAAACAAAAGAAATCGCTGAGAAACTGAAACCAAATAATAAAGTGACGATGCAATTTTTTCAAAAAAGTAACGCTGTTTTGTGTGGAACTGATGAAGCAATAGCCTTAATTCATATGTTTGCTGATAATCCTGAACAGTTGGACATTTATGCTTTAAAAGATGGAGATAAAATTAGCCCTTATGAACCGGTACTAACCGTAACTGGTCCATACCAATCTTTTGGCTATTTAGAAGGAATTATTGATGGAATATTAGCTCGCCGAACTTCAGTTGCAACAAATGTATATAATGTGGTAAAGGCGGCAAGAGTATCCGGAAAGCAAAAACCTATTATTTTTATGGGAGATCGAGATGATCATTATACACAACAAGCTGGTGATGGGTATGCTGCATTTATCGGTGGATCAACTGCACAAGCTACCCATGCTATGAATGAGTGGTGGGGTAAAACTGGTATGGGTACGATGCCGCATGCTATGATTCAAATTTTTGAAGGAGATATTGTTCAAGCTTCAAAAGCATATTATGAGCAATATCCCGATGATGACTTAACTGTTCTAGTAGATTACAATAATGATGTCATTACTGATGCTTTGAAAGTGGCTCAAGCATTTGGGGAGAAGTTAAAAGCTGTTCGTTTAGATACTTCCAATTATATGGTTGATAAATATTTTTTAAGAAATCAACACTTAATGGGGACATTCGACCCTAGAGGGGTTAATCCACAACTAATTTTTGCTTTAAGAAATGCTTTAGATGCTGAGGGATACAATCATGTAAAAATAATTGCTAGCGGTGGCTTTAATGAGGAACGCATTCGTGCTTTTGAAAAAGAAAATGTTCCTGTTGATATGTATGGCATTGGAAGGAATTTATTGCAAATTAATATTGGCTTTACAGGTGATAATGTATTACTTAATGGAAAACCACAATCTAAAGAAGGTCGACAATATTGGCCAAATGCAAGATTAGAAAAAGTAAATTATGTTAAATCAAAATAATGCATATAATAAAATAAGTGTTTTCCAGATTAGCTTGTGCTAGAATAATTATTTGGGCAAAACAATAAGTAAAACGTATAAAAGATTTAACGCTCTATTTTGGAGGTTCTTAGTTATGACAACTTACCATTTTATCGGTATAAAAGGTACGGGGATGAGTGCATTAGCACAAATATTGCATGATTCTGGAGAACACGTACAAGGTTCTGATGTAGAAAAAGAATTTTTCACACAACGTGCACTAGAGGATAAACAGATCCCAATATTACCATTTTCAAAAGATAATATAAAGCCAGAATTAATCGTTATTGCTGGTAATTCATTTAGTGAAGATCATGAAGAAATTAAAGCTTGTCGATCGCTTGATTTACCATTTTATCGTTATCATGATTTTTTGGGACAGTGGTTGAAGCAATATACGAGTATAGCAGTTACTGGGGCACATGGTAAAACATCCACTACCGGATTATTAGCTCATGTACTCAATCAAAATTACCCAATTTCTTATCTCATTGGTGATGGGACAGGACAAGGTCATGTAGAAAGTAAATATTTTGTGTTTGAAGCTTGTGAATATCGTCGTCATTTTTTAGCGTATGATCCCGATTATGCAATCATGACAAATGTTGATTTTGATCATCCGGATTACTTCACAAGTGTTGATGATGTTTTTCAAGCGTTTCAAAGTATGGCTGAACGTGTGAAAAAAGGAATTATTGCATGCGGAGATGATGAATATTTACAACAAATTCAAGCAAAAGTTCCTGTTCTATATTATGGCTTTTCAGAAAGTAATGATTTTCAAGCTAAAAACGTAGAAGAGACACCAAACGGAACAACTTTTGATGTGTTTGTTAGAAATAATTACTATGATTCGTTTACTATTCCGATGTATGGAAAACATAATATTTTAAATGCATTATCTGTTATTACGATTTGTCATTATGAAGGTATGCAGGCAGAAGAAATTAAAAAAATCACCTCTTTTACTGGAGTAAAGCGTCGATTTACAGAGAAAAAGCTTAATACTCAAATTCTTATTGATGATTATGCACATCATCCTAAAGAAATTGAAGCGACTATTGATGCAGCTCGTAGAAAGTATCCCGATAAAGAAGTAATAGCGATCTTTCAACCACACACGTATACAAGAACAAAAACTTTTTTGCATGAATTCGCTGTAAGTTTACAAGAAGCTGATCATGTATTTTTATGTGATATATTTAGTTCTGCTAGAGAAGGTTCAGGAAAATTAACTATTCAAGATTTAGGAACTTTGATAGAAAATAGTCAACTGCTAACACTTGATAATATAGATATTCTTCAATCTTATCCTAATGCTGTTTTAGTATTTATGGGTGCAGGTGATATCCAAAAATTTCAAGTGGTATATGAAAACAAAGTGAACTTGTCTTGAAGTTAAAAAAATTGGTGAATAGATTTAGGAAGAGGAGGGAACCTGCTCTTCCTTTGCATTTTTCAAAAAAGAAATTTACTTCTTATACAAAAATGAGGGATAATTATTAACAAATAAGTGAATTTTATTACTAGAATATGTTTAATATGACCCAAATTGGGTTAATAACATTATATAAGTAAATTATGTGGCAATTTAATTACATAAATAAGGGAGCTGTAAGAAAGTATGATTAATTTACTCTATATCGCTGCACTAATATTTGCTATTGCATTTGCTGTATTGGTTGTTTATTTAGCTATTTTAGTTAAGGTAATAAAAGAAACAAAATCCGATGTAATAGATACTTTAGAAGGTTTAGGGAAGCAAATGGAAGGTGTATCAACAGAAGCAACAGCTCTATTAAATAAAACAAATAAGCTTGCTGAAGACATTAATGATAAGTCTGTTCGCTTAAATACAGTGGTAGATGGTGTAAAGGGTATTGGTGAAACGATAAAAAGTTTTAATCAATCGATACGAAGAGTTTCTGATAGTGTTTCTGCGGTAGCTGAAAAGAACAAAGAAGAGACAGCTCAAGCAATTAAATGGGGTACGGTAATCATGAATGTGATTAAAAAACGTAAAAATAGTAGTAATGAAAATTAATATAAAGTATCATTATTATTTATAGGGAGGAATAGAAATGAGTAAAAATGAACAACAAAATAATGTGAAGAATGGTGAAAATATTAATAGTAAAGACTTTTTAATTGGTTCACTAATTGGTGGGATTGTAGGTGCTTCTGTAGCGTTGTTGTTTGCTCCTAAATCAGGCAAGGAACTTCGTGAAGATTTAAATGAAGGTGCTACCACGTTGAAAGACCGTGCAAATGAATGGAAAGATATTGCTTATGTTAAAGGAAATGAGTGGAAAGACTATGCAAAAGAAACGTCTGCTCAAGTGCAAAGAAATGTTTCAGCAAAATCACAAGAATTAAGTAATAAATTTAAGGATACTTCAAAAACAATTCAGGATAAAATAAACGTTGCTAAAGAAAACGCAGAAGTTGTAAAAGAAACTGCAGAAGAGGCAGCAAAAGAAGTAGCTGAAGCGACAGAAGAAGCAGTGGAAGATGTGAAAAAGCAATAAATAAAAAATGGAACCTATTACGGGTTCCATTTTTATTTATTGAATGGTTATTTCATCATTGGCTTCGATTGGGTCTAAGAAAGTAGCAGGATGACCATTCCTTTTTATTTCTACACCAGGTTTAATTTCAGCAAGATCAATAGATACAAAATTAAAAATATCTTGAAAAATAAAATGTTGATTGTCTATTGGTTTTAACTCTATGTTGTCATTCTGTTTTAGCTCTGTATTTAAATCAACTTCTTTACCATTTCTCAATACATGTTTCATCTTTTTTCGAATGATTACTTTTTCTCCATTAAAGGTGATTGGAAGTGTCTGATAGATCGTTTCACCTATTTCCTTAAGTAAATGATGTACGGTCGGCTCTTTACTTTCTGTTAGCTCTAATTGATCTCCAGACTTTAACGGTGTTGTAAATGTTGCTAATTTATTATTTACAAATAATTGTTGTGTGAATGTTAAGATGTTTTTTGTTTTTCCGTTTATTCCTAAAATAAATGAATGATCATTAACTATATTTTCTGTTTGGTTAATGGATAAAAAGAAATCTTCAACTGTTTTAATTTTTTTCAATTGAATCTGATCATTGTCACAGATCTTGTAATCCAGAGAAACTTTGTTATTATTTACGATTAAATCTGCTTGAATGAAATAGGGTTGATGATTATAATGAATGTTAAATTTATCTAATTCTCCTACGAGTTCTCCTATTGTAATTGCTGGTTCTTCCCCGTCTTTTCCTTTTTCTACATGCAATATATCACCATGTTGAATCGGTTCATCTGCACTAACTATATCCCCATTTAATACTATTTTTGGTGGTTTTCCATAACTACCTGGTAACGTAATGGACTGGTTGTTAAAGCGAATCATATAGGCCATTCCAGGAAGACCGTATAATTTATCAACATGAATCCCAGCAGCTAACAAGCAATCACCAATAGTGAGCTGTTTTACATCAAATAGACGAACATCACGATCATTAACAGTTACACTAATATAATGTATCGGATTTTGTTTTGCGGCTATCGCAATTCCGATTGGTGTGATAAATGTAGGACCTTCTGGCATTTCTATATCAAATTGTAAAGATGGTATTGCATCTGTTCCTCGAATGGCCACTCGATTATCAGGAAGTTGTAATTTGTTAGCTATATGGGTTGTTAATTTTGGTGTCAGACTTCCACCACCCACTAGCATAACTGCTTTTGGTGCTTTTGCATTTAATGCAATCACTTCTTCTGCAATTGCACTGGCAAGTCGATCAATTGCAGGTTGAATAGCTAGAGAAAGTTCGTCTATAGAGATGGTTTGTTCAAATCCTAATATATCAGTTAATACTGCTTCATTATTTGCTGTAATATCTTTTTTAAATCGTTCTGCTTCATTAAAATCTAGCAAATACTGATCACTAATTGCTTCTGTTATTTCATCTCCCGCTTTAGGTACCATTCCATATGCGGTGATTGTCCCCGTATCTGTTATAGCGATATCGCTTGTTCCTGCTCCAATATCTATTAGGGCAACATTTAATCTTCTCATAGAGGTTGGAATTAACACATTAATTGCTGCAATTGGTTCTAGTGTTAATGCTTCCATTTCTAAATCTGCACGTTGTAAAGCAGCAATTAGAGACTCAACAACCACTTTTGGAAGAAACGTTGCAATGATCTCAACTTCGGCTTCTTCACCTCTTTGATCAATTAAAGACCCGATAATATCTTGATCAAGCTTGTATTGGAGTATCGAATAGCCAACACAGTAATAATGTGTTAAAGAACGTTCCCTTTCCTCTAAAGAGAGCTCAAATTGTGCTTGCTGAACAGCGCTAAGCTCCATCATGACAATATCATCTTTGGAAATTAACGGTTGAAGAGATATATCCTTCGTAATTGTCGTTCGTTTTGTTTTTAAAGCCCGACCAGCAGCAGCTACACAAACTTTTGACAATGTAATTTGATGTTTTTGCTCTAAATATTCTTTTACTTCTTGTATAACAGTAGCTACAGAAACAACATCATGAATTTGTCCGTCAAGCATGGAGCGTTCTTTATGTTCTCGCACAACATAGTCTGTAATTGTGTAATCTGTATCCGTTTGGTGTAATAAAATACCTATAACTGAACGTGTTCCGATATCTAATGCAAAAATTTGTTCACCCATTGATCTGATCCTTTCTTTTTCCTAGAGAGAATTGTTAATAAATAACCATAAAACAGAAGAAAATAATAAAAGTATAAAAAAATTAAAGAATATACTAAATATTTAAACATAATGATGACAACGAACAAAATATTAGCTATAATTATCCCTAATTATAAAATATCTTATTACATTATAACGTGAAATTATAATAGGGGGTAGTAACTTTGAGTAATGAGCAATTAGATTTATTAAGAAAAGAATTAGATCAAGTGAATTTGGATATATTAGAATTGATCAATAAGCGAGCGGATTTAGTTCAACAAACGGCGCAAGCAAAAGAAAAGCAGGGTGCGAATCGTAGTTATGATCCAGTACGAGAACGAGATATGTTGGATTTAATCAAAGAACATAACAATGGTCCTTTTGAAAATGCGACCATTATTCACTTGTTTAAAGAAATTTTCAAGGCAGGATTAGAATTACAAGAAGATAATCATAGCAAAGCGTTGCTAGTATCACGTAAGAAAAAGCCAGAAGATACTATCATTGACATCAATGGAGAAAAGTTTGGTGATGGTAAAGAGCACTTTATTTTTGGCCCGTGTGCTGTGGAAAGTTATGAACAGGTAGCTCAAGTAGCTGAACAAGTGAAAGCTAAAGGATTAAAGTTATTACGTGGTGGTGCATTTAAACCAAGAACATCACCTTATGATTTCCAAGGACTTGGTTTTGAAGGGTTAGAAATTCTAAAACGTGTTGCAGATGAATATGACTTAGCTGTTGTAAGTGAAATTGTCAATCCCGCTGACATGGATAAAGCAATAGATTATATTGATGTTATTCAAATCGGAGCACGTAATATGCAAAACTTTGAATTATTAAAGGCTGCTGGGGAAGTGAACAAACCTGTACTCCTAAAAAGAGGGATGTCGGCAACGATTTCTGATTTTATTAATGCAGCAGAATACATTAATTCAAGAGGTAATGGCGATATTATTTTATGTGAGCGCGGGATTCGCACATATGAAAAGGCAACACGTAACACGTTAGACATTACAGCTGTTCCAATATTAAAACAAGAAACACATTTACCAGTAATGGTTGATGTTACTCACTCTACTGGAAGAAGAGATTTATTAATTCCAGCAGCTAAAGCGGCACTAGCTATTGGTGCTGACGGAGTAATGGCAGAAGTACATCCAGATCCAGCAGTGGCACTTTCTGACGCGGCACAACAAATGGATTTTGATATGTTTAACCGGTTCATGAATGAAGTTAAAAAATAAAGGATAGATAATAATCCTCTTGCCTGTAAAGTGCAAGAGGATTATTTATGTAATGATGAAATCAAGTTGATTTTTTAAAATAGACGATGCATAAAGTTGTATATTTTATGTTGTTTAATTTGAACAATCTATTTTTATAACTTACAATAGTAGGATAACAAAAACATATAAAATTTGTTATAATCATACATGTCTAGTAAAAAAAATGTATGTGTTTAAGGAGCTTTGCTGAAATAACGCTGAAATCGAAATATTTTTCAAAAAATGAAACTTAAAATAACGGAGGTAGATGAAAGGTGAATGTAACAATATATGACGTGGCACGAGAAGCAAATGTTTCAATGGCAACCGTCTCTCGTGTAGTGAATGGGAATCCGAATGTAAAACCGGCAACACGAAAAAAAGTACTAAATACAATTGAGCAGTTAGGATATAGACCAAATGCTGTGGCAAGAGGATTAGCAAGTAAAAAAACGACAACAGTTGGAGTAATCATACCAGATATTTCGAGTATTTTCTTTTCTGAATTAGCTCGTGGTATTGATGATATTGCTAATATGTATAAATATAACATCATATTAAGTAACTCTGATCAAAATGTAGATAAGGAAGTACAGCTGATTAATACAATGTTAGAAAAACAAGTCGATGGTATCGTGTTTATGGGAGGTAAAATTACAGAAGAGCATATACAACAATTTAAGACATCCCCAGTACCTATTGCACTTGCTGCTACAGTAGATCCAACAAATACGGTTTCTTCTGTAAATATTGATTATGAACAAGCTTCCTATGAAGCAACAAAATATTTAATTGACAATGGAAACAGCCACCCAGCTTATGTTTGTGCTACTGAAGAAACTGTAACAAATGAGTTGAAATTTAAAGGGTACGAACGTGCATTGCGGGAGGCGAACCAAGAAGTAGACATGTCTTATGTTATTAAAGGTGATATTACTTATGATGCAGGAAAAGATGCTGCAGAAAAGTTAGTTCATCTTCCAAACAGACCATCATCTATTCATGTTGCGTCAGATGAAATGGCTTTAGGTGTCATTCACGGTATTCAAGATCAAGGTTTACGTGTGCCAGAAGATATTGAGGTCTTTGGTTTTGATAATACAAGATTGGCAACGATGGTTCGTCCTACTTTATCGACTATTGTGCAACCAATGTATGATATTGGCGCTGTAGCGATGCGTTTATTGACTAAATATATGAATAAAGAAGAAGTAGAAGATGCAAATGTCATACTTCCGCATCAAATTATGGAAAGAAACTCAACAAAATCTAAATAATGCCGATATAAAATATATCAACATGCAAATCCTTGGTATAAGTGATTTATAAAAAGTTTGTAGCTAGTTAGGGAGAGAGCATATGAAAAAAAGAGATATTTTAACACCGATCGGCATTACGTTAGGCTTTATTATGATTGCATTTGGTATTGTTTCTAGTGGAGGTGCAGGAGGATTTGTATCCTTTATCCAAGTATCATCTGTAGTTATTGTGTTAGGAGGCTTAACAGCTGCACTATTGATTAACTTTAATTTGGAGCAAATTAAATTAACTGGTCGTGTAGTGAAGGAATCCTTTAATAAGAATCAACATGATATTTTAGCATTGATTCAATTGTTTGAGCGATTATCTGAAAGAGCTAGAAGAGAAGGATTACTAGCACTAGAGAATGAGTTGGATAATGTAGATGATCCTTTTATCAAAAAAGGTGTTTTACTAGCAGTGGATGGTATTGAACCAGAAGTGATTAATGATATTATGAATGCAGAAATTCGAGCGATGGATGATCGTCACCAAAAAGGGCGGATAATCATAGAAAAAGCAGGAGATTATGCCCCAGCTTGGGGGATGGTTGGTACACTAATTGGTTTGGTTCTCATGTTAAATAACTTAACTGATCCAACTACACTAGGACCGAATATGGCTGTTGCGTTATTGACCACTTTCTATGGTTCGTTATTAGCCAACCTTGTGTTTATACCGATGGCTGGAAAGTTAGAACTAAAAACAGAAGAAGAGATTTTTATGAAGCAAATTGTTATTGAAGGTGTTATCGGTGTACAATCAGGGCAAAATCCACGAATTCTTAAAGAAAAACTGAGTGCCTTTTTATCTGAAGATATGAAAAGAAAACAAGAAGATGAACAAGAAGAGTTTGTAGGAGAACCAGCTAATGATGCGTCGTAAAAAAAAAGTAAATAAAGGTGCACCGAAGTGGATGGTTACTTTTGCTGACATGGTTACATTGATTTTAGTTTTCTTTGTCTTATTATTTTCTATGTCTCAAATTGATTTGGTGAAATTCCAAGCTGTAGCCGAATCGTTTCGTAATCGAATGATTTTTGATAGCTATCCTTCCACACTAGAAATGGATCATCCTACTGAAAATTCTGAGCATCGAGAAGAAAATGAAGGATCGGATGATTTTCTTAATAACTTATCTGACTCAGAACCAGAAGAAGAATCAAATGAAGAAACAAACAGTGATATTATGGATGATAATCAAGAGTCATTGGACAAGCTGCTAGCTGAAATTAAAACATTTTTACGAGAAAACAATTTAGAAAATATGATTACTGCGAATCGAACAGATCAAGGTATCGTTTTAATATTGCAAGAGCGTATTTTGTTTGATACCGCAGAAGCCGATATTAAGGCAACTGGTGAGCCTTTTTTAGAGAAAGTTAGTTTATTATTGCGTAACATTCCAAATGAAATCCGTGTAGAAGGACACACTGACAATCGTTCAATATCCACAGTGCAATATCCATCTAATTGGGAGTTGTCAGGAGCACGAGCAAGTAGTGTGATTCGATACATTACAAATAATAGTGATTTAAATCAAGATAGATTTATAGCTGTAGGGTATGGTGATACAAGACCGATTGTAGAAAATAACTCTGCAGAAAATTGGAGCAAAAATAGACGAGTAGAAATTGTTATATTAGAATTGAATAAAGAGGAATAAAAGACATCTTTTTTAGAAAGATGTCTTTTTTCTGTTCATAGCGAAATCGAATGTAGGAACGTCATTTGTCGCTCAAAATAAATTCATTCAAGTTTTTTATACCATTTCAGTTTTTATTTGAATGTTATATATTAGCTGAACGGGAATAAATTTTAATTAATCCGTTTACCTTTTGAAAAGATGATTTATGCTTCTTGTTTGCGTCTAATGAAAATAGCCAGAAGTAAGAATAAACATAAATAAGCGATTAAGATAATGAAGCTTTGCCAATCTGGTGATGTGCCTTCTACGATATTCCAAGCCCCACTACCGAAATGATAAGAAGGCAGCCACTCTGCTAGTCGCTGTAAAAATGAAGGGAAGATGTCAACGGGCATCCACATACCACCTAGAATAGCCAATGCTAAATAGATAATATTACTCACTCCACCGGCAGTTTCTACTTTCCGCATGGTTCCCACCAATGAACCTAGAGCTAAAAATGGAATCGAAGCAATTAAAATCCATATACCAGAAAAAATCCATTGAAAAGCAGATAGAGATACGTCGTTTATAATAAAGCCTGCTAAAAAAACAATCAATATCGATAATAAATGGATAATAAATTGGCCAAACATTTTTGAAGCGAAATATGCCCAAGAAGGAAAGGGGGTGAGCTTCATAAACGTAGACCATCCTTCCGTTTGTTCTTGCACCATTCGAATGCCGAAGTTCATAATAGCAGATCCCATCACACTGAAGGTAGTCATCGACATAAGATAATACGCTTGCCACTCCCCTTGATCAGGCACGCCTGTATTTACTATATTCGTGAAAATAAAGTAAAATAATATTGGCATGAATAAGGACCAAAATACAAAGTAGGGATTGCGAAAAATACGTATCATTTCAAACTTGCATTGCGTTATAATTGCATGCATCTAGATAACCTCCTTCTGTTTTGAAGTTAAATGATCAAATGCTTCTTCCAATCGCCCTTGTTCAATAAACACATCTTTTACATCAAGACCTTGAGTAAAAATACGACTAAGTACTGTATCCGTATCATTCGTTACAGCATAAATTCTTCCTTCCTTTTCATAACAGCGAATAACCTCTGCAAATGATTGCATCTGTGCTATTACAGCATCGTTATTTGAAGTTTGGAACGATACGCTACGAGCTGAAACATTATGTTTAATATCATCAGGGCTACCATCCGCAATAATTTGTCCATCGTTAAAAAGAATAATTCTTTCGGAGAAATCATCCGCTTCTTGAAGGTAGTGTGTAGTGAAAATAACTGTTTTGCCTTGTTCTTTTAGCATATTTACTTTATCCCAAAAATTCTTTCTTGCCGTAATATCTAATCCTACCGTTGGCTCATCAAAAAATAGGAGGTCAGGATTCCCTGCAAGTGCAAGCGCAAATCCCAATCTTCTTTTTTGTCCGCCTGAAAGCTTATTTGCCCACTTCTTCAAAAGATCTTCATGTAAACCAGTCACTGAAATAAGCTCTTCTGTAGATAGTGGATGAGAATAATAGCTCCTAAATAGCTCAATTACTTCCTGAACTTTTAGCTGATTAATGACACTGACCTCTTGTAACATAGCCCCAATACGATTGCGAACAGTTACTTGTTTTGGATCTTCTCCGAATAGTGTAACCACACCTGCTGTTGGCTCAAGTAACCCTAGCATCATGGATATGGTAGTTGTTTTACCTGCACCATTTGGCCCTAAGATAGCTACTGTGCTACCTTTCTCAATCGTAAAAGAAATATCATTTACAGCGGTTGTTTTACCAAAACGTTTGGTTACGTTATGTACCTCAACTAAATTATCCATTTCTACTACCTCCCTTTATATAATTATAACATTGATTAGTTGTCAGAAAAATTATAATATTATTCATTTCCATGTTTTTTATAGAAACAACTTACTCCTGCACGGATGAATTCTTATCATATTGTGTTATACGATATAATTAATTTTGTTTACGATTGACGTTTTAAAAAACGTTCCAATTAATTAATAATTCTCTATCAAATGTTCAAATCGCTTGGAAAAAATATCGTTTAGATAATCAAATCAACTTGGTAGAATAGAGCGATAAAAAATGTTGGTGTAATAAAATACACCAACATTTTTAATATATAATCTGCTATTTAACATGTTGATTATTAGAGTGTGGGACGATCGTATATGTTAGTCATTATTTCAAAAAGTTAAGGATTTTCTTCTCCTGTATCCTCATCAGGTTGATCTTCTTCTTCTTTATCTGGATTGTCTCCACCATTGTTATTTCCTTGCTCTCCTGTGTTACCGTTGCTAGGCTTATCAGTCTCATTATCTTCTCCATTTTTAGGTTTTTCTTCTTTATCAGAGAAATTACCCACCTCTAATTTGTTAGATACTTTTGATTCTTGTCCGAAGTAATCAACGGCTTTAATTGTATAGACCCCTTGTGCATTACCAATATTATAATGTGTATCGGTCGTATGTCCAATTAAAGAGGATTTACTATCAGGATCGGTGGCTCGATAAATGCGATAGCCAACTGTATCTTTACTAGATGACTTTTTCCAAGTTAATTTACCACCAGCTTTTTTCAATGATGATGGAGCGTTTGGTGCCTTGCCATCATTTTTAATATCTGACGATTCTGCTGGTAATTTAAGAGTAGCCCATTTTTTATTGCTATTCGGAAAAAGCTTTGATAAATCACCTAATTTATCATAGTGATTTTCTTTTAACCATTCAGGATTAAATGCAATACCGTCGTCTTGTACAAACTCACTAGGTGTACTTTCACCTGCTAACACAGCCTTACCATCCACCATTGTGTAGCGACCTCTTATTAGGCTATTATCTTCTTTTGTCGGAACGTATTTCGCATTAAATATATCTGATCCAACCAAACCTAAATCGTTACAAATATCAGATGGTAATAACCCGGATGTTTTACAGAATGATCTTGAAACAATATTACCTGGGTTCTTAAATTTAGTACTTGGAGCCATTAAATCTGGGTCAATTTTAGTAGCTGCATTTACTAGTTTAGCCCAATATGATAGATTTCTCCCGCTATACCCACTATCTAACTTTTGTCTATAATCATATCCAATCCATGTTCCTAATGAGACGTTTGGATTCGTAGCGACAAACCATGCATCGGAGTAGTCATTACCAGTACCTGTTTTACCAGCCCAATCGACACTCGGGTTAGTTAGTCTTGCTCTTGCATACGTCCCAGTTCCTTGTGTAAGTACGTCACGCATCATATCTAACATCAAATAATTAGTTTGAGGTGTAAATACATCAACAGGTTCACTTTTATGTTGATAGACCTTCTCGCCGTCAACACTTTCAATACTTTCAATCATATAAGCGTCGACAAAACGTCCCCCGTTACCAAACGTTGAAAATCCATTGACTGTTTCTTCAACAGTAGCCTCAAACACACCAAGAGCCATAGAAGCATTTTCATGGTCAACGTCTGTGATGTTGCTGAATCCCATTTTAGCAAAATACTTTCCAACAGGATCTAAGCTTAAAATATCCTGATAAGCTTTTGCAGCAGAAACGTTATGTGATTTATACAATGCTTCTCGAGCTGTTACTAAGCCATAATGTCTACCAGTTACATAGTTATTTGGTATATATTTATAGGGACCTAGATCTAAGTCTGCAATAATAGATCCTGGTTGTAGTTTTCCTTCTTCCATTGCTGGTGCATAGACTAACAATGGTTTAGCAGTACTACCAATTGATCTTGGCGCTTGTGTCGCGTGATTGAGTTGTGCGACGTCAAAGTCTCGCCCGCCAACAAAACTAATAATTTTTCCTGTATCATTATCAATCAATACACTACCGGCTTGTACAGGCTGTACTAATGTTTCTTTTTTGCCTTCATCATTCTCAACTTTAATAACTTCACCAGTATTAATATTTCGAGCCACCTTTTCAACCCCGAAATTATTATGTTCTTTTGTTATCTTCTGAAAAGCATCGTAAATTTCTTTATTTATTGTCGTATGAATTTTGTATCCACCTTGACTAAGCGCACGCCCTGCTTTCATTATATATTCTTCTCTTAACGATTCACTTTTTTCTAAATCTTTCATGCTGTAACCATCATCAATCGCTAACTTGTCTCGAAGCAATTCGGTTGCTCTATCCTTTATTTCAAGTGTTAAATACGGATAACGATCAAAAACAGATTGACTTGAATCTGTTAAACTAGCAACAAGATCATAATTGATTGCTTCGTCATACTCTTCCTGTGTGATAAAATTATTTTCTAGCATTCTAGAAAGAACAGTCCTCATTCGATTAAGCCCAGCTTGTAGCCCTTTCTCGTCTTTTACTTGACCACCGTTTGTAAAAGGAGTATACGCAAAAGGACTTTGTGGTAAGCCTGCAATAAATGCAGCTTGAGGTAGGTTTAAATCTTTAGGCTCAACTCCAAAAATTCCTTTTGCAGCTGTCTTAACCCCTGCAATATTCTGTCCATTGGCGTTACGTCCAAAAGGAACGACATTTAGATATACTTCTAAAATATCTTCTTTTTTCAAAAAATTCTCTGCACGTAAAGCAAGTAATATTTCCTTTGCCTTTCGCTCGAATGATACTTCATTTGTTAGTATTTGATTTTTAATGATTTGTTGCGTTAAGGTACTACCACCTGTTTTTACTGATGAATTTGTAACTTCTTGAAACATGGCACGTAATACTGCTTTTGGAACAACACCTTCATGTTCATAAAAACTGGCATCTTCTGTAGCTACAATTGCGTCTAAGACCAATGGGGAAACCTTATCTAGCGTTATTTCTTCACGATATAAATCAGAACTAACTTCACCCATATATACGTTGTTTGCAAAATATATTTCTGATGTTTCTGAATAATTATAAATAGCATTTTTCATGTCTTTTTCTGCACGAACAGGTTCGTCCTTAACAAGCGATGCGAAATAACCAGCACCTAACCCTCCGCCAAAGAATAGTCCTACGACACCAATAATGATAAAAAACAGAATGACATTCCACGTTACATCATATGTTATTCTCGATGTCCGTTGAATCACTCCAGTTTTCCATCTCTGCTTTATTGCGTTTATCGATTTATGATAAAATTCTTTTATATCCATGATCGACCCTCCTAAAATTCCAATCTATATTATAGCATAGAAATAAACATTGATAAGAAATTTAAGATGAAAAAATTGAATTTAAATTGCATTCATAAAGGAAATGTGATATTAATATATAAATAACAATTATATGAACAGCTACGAAAGAATGAAGTAGTAATCAAATTCCCTGCTATAGAGAGCTAACGGTCGGTGAAAGTTAGTGTATAGTTTGATTGCGAATTACGCTCTGGAGCTTCTTCTATCTATAATAGAAGACGGTGCTTATTGCAACGTTAACAAATGGAGTGACAACAGTAATACGTTGTAACTAGGGTGGTACCGCGAGTAATATTCGTCCCTTTTTGGATGATTATTGCTCTTTTTTTTGTAGTTAAAAGTAAAAGTTTAGGAGTGATTAGATGGATATTTTAAAAGATCTGCAAGAACGCGGATTAATTCAACAAATGACAGATGAAGAGGGATTAAAGGAACATTTAGCAAATCAAACAGTTACGCTGTATTGCGGTTTCGATCCAACGGCAGATAGTTTGCATATTGGACATCTAGTACCAGCACTAATGTTAAAAAGATTTCAACGTGCAGGGCATCGTCCAATTGCTTTGATCGGTGGAGGGACTGGAATGATTGGGGATCCAAGTGGCCGAACAGATGAGCGTCAATTAAATGATGAAAAAACTGTACAGTACTTTAGTGATAGTATTACAAAGCAATTAGCACGTATTTTAGATTTTGAAAGTCATGAAAATGGGGCAGTAGCTAGAAATAATGCAGAATGGTTAAATAATATTACTATAATTGAATTTTTGCGTGATACGGGTAAACATTTTGGGATTAATTACATGCTTGCTAAAGACTCGGTACAATCACGTTTAGAAAATGGTATTTCATTTACTGAGTTTACTTACATGATTCTACAATCCTTTGATTTCTTAAATCTGTATGAAAAAGAGAATTGTTCTTTGCAAATTGGTGGAAGTGATCAGTGGGGGAACATTACTGCTGGGATGGAGTTAATTCGTCGTGCTAAAGAAGAAAGCGATGATGCGAAGGTTTACGGGTTAACTGTGCCACTAATTACAAAAGCTGATGGAACGAAATTTGGTAAGACAGCAGGTGGGGCGGTATGGTTAGACCCAAAGAAAACATCTCCTTATGAGTTCTATCAATTTTGGATTAACACAGATGATCGTGATGTGATTAAATTCTTGAAATATTTCACATTTTTGAACATGGATGAAATAGCAACACTTGAGAAAGAATTAGAATTAGCTCCAGAAAAACGTGTTCCTCACAGAAGGCTAGCTGAGGAAATGACAATCTTAGTTCACAATGAAGCAGCATTGGCACAAGCAGAAAAAATTACAGCAGCCTTGTTTAGTGGAGATATTAAAGCATTGAACGGTAGCGAGATAGAACAAGGCTTTAAAGATGTACCAACAGTTGAATTTTCAAAAGAGGATAAATTGATTGTTGATTTATTAGTAGAAGCAGGAATTGCATCATCAAAGCGACAAGCAAGAGAAGATGTAAACAATGGAGCTGTGTATGTGAATGGTGACCGTCAACAAGAGTTGACCTACACTATTAATGCAGAAGATCGAATTGATGATACGTTTACAATTATTCGCAGGGGTAAAAAGAAATATTTTTTAATTAAATTTGTGTAATAGTTTTGCAGTAAAAAGGGTATTCTCAAACAGAGAGTACCTTTTTTTTAGGTAGTTCAAAGCTTACTAGATAAATGAAAGATAAACATTATTATATAAGAAAGGGTGAGAAGAATGGAAAAAATAGCGGTGTTGACTTCAGGTGGAGATTCTCAGGGTATGAACAGTGCCATACGTTCGGTTGTTCGGACTGGATTGGCATATGGTTATGAAATGATAGGTATAAAACGAGGATATAAAGGTTTAATAGAAAATGATTTTATTACATTAGGAAGTAAGGATGTTAGTGATATTTTATATCGAGGAGGTACTTTCTTACAATCAGCGCGATCAGAGGAATTTAAAACAGAAGTGGGACAAAACAAAGCGGTAAACAATTTAAAAAACCATGAAATTAACCATCTCATTGTTATTGGTGGGGATGGTAGCTATCGCGGTGCTCAATCGCTACTGAAACAGGGCATCAACACATACGGTTTACCTGGTACTATCGATAATGATATTCCTTTAACGGATTATACAATCGGTTTTGATACTACATTAAATGTTATCCAAGATGCAATTAGCAATTTACGTGACACGATGAGTAGCCATGAGCGTGTTAGTGTAATAGAAGTAATGGGGAGAAAGTGTGGTGACATTGCACTACAAGCTGGAATAGCTAGCGGTGTTGACGCTGTTCTAATTCCTGAGTTTGGCTATGATATGAAAGCAGTGGCTAGCCAATTAACACAAGGTTTTGAAAGAGGGAAAACACACAGTATTGTTATGGTTGCAGAAGGAGCTGGGACTGCAGAAGAAATAGCTGCATTAATTGAACAGCATTCCAATTTAGATACACGTCCGACCGTTTTAGGTCATATCCAAAGAGGGGGGACGCCGACAGCTTTTGATCGTCTGTTTACCAGTCGAATGGGACACAAAGTAATTGATTTGATTCATAAAGGGGTAACAGGCGTTGCATTAGGTATGGAAAAGAATGAGATCACGTATCATACTTTTGATGAAATCGTTCAATCGGAAAATGAAATAGATGAGAAACTATATAAAATGTTCCACGACTTAATCTAAATAAAACAAAATTCTCATGCATACAATTTAAATGAGAATCAGTAAAGATCTTGCTTAAAACAAGTATACCTGTTGCTTTCCAACATTTTTCATCATTAATAGCTTAAAAAGTGTATTTGAAATGTTTGAAATGCAGGTAAATATAAAAAATGGTTAAACAGATGATAAAATTAGAAAAAGGGATTGACTTTCGTAACAATTCCTTTATAATAATTCATATAGAGTTAGAATAATTATTGTTTGAGGTGCTACTAGATAGAAATTGCAAACAATAAAAATTAATTATATTAGGAGGACAATAGTATGTCATTAATCGGTTCAGAAGTATTACCATTTACAGCTTCAGCTTTCAAAGCTGGTGAAGATTTTTTTGAGGTAACAGAAAATGATTTTAAAGGAAAATGGAGCGTCGTATGCTTTTACCCAGCAGACTTCTCGTTTGTTTGCCCAACAGAATTAGAAGATTTACAAACAGAATATCCTGCATTGAAAGATTTAGGAGTTGAAGTATATGCTGTGTCAACTGATACACACTTTGTACATAAAGCATGGCATGAGCACTCTGAGGCAGTAGGAAAAATTAAATATACAATGATTGGTGATCCATCACAAACCATTTCACGTAATTTCGATGTGTTAGATGAAGAGGCTGGATTAGCGGATCGTGGTACTTTTATTATTGATCCAGATGGCGTTATTCAAACTGTAGAAATTAACGCTGGGGGAATTGGTCGTGATGCAAGTACACTAATCAATAAAGTAAAGGCTGCGCAATATGTTCGCCAAAATCCTGGTGAAGTTTGTCCTGCAAAATGGGAAGAAGGTTCTGAAACACTTAAACCTAGCCTTGATATTGTAGGTAAAATCTAAGGAGTGCGATAAATATGTTAGATCAAGATATTAAACAGCAGCTTGCTGGATATCTAGAATTAATGGAAAATGATATTGTCATTAAAGTCAGTATAGGTGATGACAATATTTCAAAAGAAATGAAAGAGCTTGTTAATGAAATCGCTGATATGTCTGGAAAAATATCTGTGCAAGAAGCACAATTACAGCGTACGCCAAGCTTTAGTATAAATCGTGTCAATGAAGATACAGGTATAACATTTGCCGGAATTCCATTAGGGCATGAGTTTACTTCGCTAGTTCTTGCTTTACTTCAAGTAAGCGGACGTCCACCGAAAGTGGAAGATGAAGTAATTGATCAAATTAAAAATGTTAAAGGTGAGTATCACTTCGAAACATATGTGAGCTTGAGCTGTCATAATTGCCCAGATGTAGTGCAAGCTTTAAATGTAATGAGTGTAGTTCATCCAAATATTACTCATACAATGATTGATGGTGCTGCATATAAAGCAGAAGTAGAACAGAAAAATGTAATGGCTGTTCCAGCTGTGTACCTTAATGGCGAGTTCTTCGGTAGTGGCCGTATGTCCCTTGAGGAAATACTAGCTCAAGTTGGAGATGCTCCTGATCCATCTGAACTAACAGATAAAGATCCATTTGATGTATTAGTTGTTGGCGGCGGACCGGCTGGAGCTAGCGCAGCTATTTATGCTGCAAGAAAAGGCATTCGAACAGGTATCGTAGCTGAACGTTTTGGTGGTCAAGTGATGGACACATTAGGAATTGAGAACTTTATCAGTAACACTTACACAGAAGGGCCAAAACTAATGGCAAGTGTGGAAGCTCATGTCAATGATTATGATATTGATGTGATGAAGCTTCAAAAAGTAAATAAATTGACAAAGAATGAACTTTTTGAAATAGAACTTGAAAATGGAGCAACCTTGCAAAGTAAAACCGTTATTCTTTCTACTGGTGCACGTTGGCGTAATGTTGGTGTGCCTGGCGAGGTAGAATTTAGAAATAAAGGGGTTGCTTATTGTCCTCACTGTGACGGGCCTTTATTTGAAGGAAAGCACGTTGCCGTTATTGGTGGAGGTAATTCTGGTATAGAAGCAGCTATTGATCTTGCGGGTGTAGTAAAACATGTCACCGTGATAGAATTCATGCCTGAACTAAAGGCAGATGCTGTTCTTCAAGAAAGATTATATAGCTTACCAAATATCACCGTAATAAAAAATGCAAAGACAACTGAAATTACAGGTGATGAAAGAGTGAACGGTATAAGCTATGTTGATCGTGACACGAATGAAGCGCATCATATTGAACTAGCAGGTGTGTTTGTACAAATTGGTCTTGTGCCAAATACGGAGTGGCTCGGAGATACTGTTGAACGAAACCGCATGGGTGAAATTGTCATTGATAAACGTGGTGCTACAAGTTTACCGGGAGTTTTTGCAGCAGGTGATTGTACCGACTCGCCTTATAAGCAAATTATTATTTCCATGGGAACTGGAGCAGCTGCATCATTAGGTGCATTTGACTACTTGATTCGTAACTAAAAAAGAAAAGGTATGAAACCAATGATTGATTGGTTTTCATACCTTTTCTTGTAATATGCGTAATTTTTTCATATCCCGACATATAATAGAGCCATATGACTTCGACTTGAGGCAGGTAATTCTATGTAATAAGAGTCTGGGTGATTATGTTCATCTAAAAATTATTTCCTTGAGATAACTTTTTCTATTGCACGTTGTTGGTGTTTAGATACGGCTTTGATAATGCCGTAATGGAATGCTTCCATACCTTGCTAAAGTTAGAATAGGAAGAATCGTACTAAATCCAGTGATAAGCTTGCTTGCCGTTGACTGGTAGTGAGCTCATTGCCTAAGATATCTTTTCCAGTTAAATACTCAGAAAAGCCATTAGCGGAAACTAATCTATAAATACCATATTCGGTGTTTTTTATGATTTGTAAGCTTTTCGTTGTTTTATACATGTCGAATGACGTTGTCGTGGCATTGACTGCTTTTGTTGTTTTATATATGGCTGTGCCACCTTTACCTACCCACCCGAAGACAGGAATCAAGCCAGCTGCTAACATGGCGGCGGCAGTTGCTTGTTGCATAGCAGTTAATTTTTCTCCCGTAACTGGATCGATCCCCTCTACCATCCGTTTAAAATCATAATATCCAATAAGCTCGCAACCAAGTATTTTAGTTCCTTCCCAGAACTTTTCAAGCCATTTCTTGTTTTCTTCTTCTTTGATTTGTTTGTGAATCTTTGACAAGGCTGTGTCCTAATACGATTAGCCATCTTTGTTCAGACAATGTGGAGAGGGTTTATCTCTCCACATTAGAAACGGTATGCCAAGTGTTAGACATCGACATTCAGGAGTTAGTCGAGGTGGAGTAGTCCTCTCGATAAAGTAATCGTTCTTTTGTACGTAAAAGTTGCGAAAAATTTAAAAGTAAGGGAGAAAGCAAAGGGTAAGTATTTGAGGATAAGTATGGTAGTATCTGATGATTTTAGGTTATTTCACAACAAAGGAAATTCACTAGATAGGGTACCCTTTTTATAGGAATAACAAAAGATAGGTGTATCCTGTCTTTAACAATTACTTCATTCGCCACTAGGTCTATAAATAACAACCCTGAAAAGCGAAAGCTAGTCAGGGTTAAATAATAGTTATAAAACTGAATTTCTACTAATATCAAATATATTTATGTCTTTTTCTTCAAACAAGTCTTCTAAGGCTTCTGTTCCTTCTCTCTCAGCAAATAATAACTCTTTTGCAGAAATTGGTACTGCAAGTAACCATGTAACTTTCTTATCTATAAAGTCTAGGGAAATAAGTTTTTCCCATAAAAAAGGTGAAGTAAACAATACATGTTCCATCTCACTATCTGGATAGTACATTCTTACTGCCCCTTTAAATATTTCACCGTGAGCGATAGGCAACTTTGTATTTATAATATTGAAAACACATGTAGATAATACATTCGGAAAGAGTTCAAACATGGTTGCACCAGCCCCGACAATTTCTACTCGCAAAGGTTTTTCATCAACTGAGTATCCAATTGAATAATCAGATAAACCAATTGTAGAATAAGAAGTAACACCCTCATAAGGTCTATCTATAGTCGATAATATATCAATATCACTCACATTATTTTCATCCCAATATTTTGAGACACTAGGTTTTCCTCCGAATGCTTCTAAAGCAGTTCTTGCAATAATTTTGTTCGCTTTAGTAACTGTCATACTAAACCTCCTACAATCATAATTAATTATTAATCACCAAAATAATCATCTGTTAAATCTTCTCCCTTATGACTCCTATTTGAGGAAGGTAATTCTGGATAATAATGGTCTGGGTTATTATGTTCATCTAAAAATTCTTTCCTTGATATACCTCGTTCCATTGCACTTTGTTGGTGTTTTCTAAATTCATAACCTGGTTTGTGCCCCATATCCCATGGCCCATCTTTATTCATCAGTGTGCCAGTAAGTGGGTCTCTTACATTACCATCTGTATCTTTAGCTTTTTCCCAGACTTCATCTCTAACGCCTTTTCTATATCCAGAAGGTCTTTTATACGTTTTATCAAGACTACCTTTACCCTTAGTAACTTTCGCAAAGCTCGTGTGTATCTCTTGTTGTACGTGAGTATCGCGCATCGCGTTGATAGGTAAGCGTGGGCCTCCTGCCATCGCAACATCCGTTTGTGAAACAAGTCCGTTAAACCAATGATCGACGAAGGATCTTGCCGATTGCGTGTTTCGAACGACGCGTTCATGTGCTTTTTTAGTGATATCTTTGGTAACAGCCTTAGATGCAGGTGTCAGTTCTATCGCCGTAGGAAGGATCCCTGCTAAACCGAGTGATAAGCTTGCTTGCCGTTGACTGGTAGTGAGCGCATTGCCTAAGATATCTTTTCCAGTTAAATACTCAGAAAAGCCATTAGCGGAAATTAATCCATATATACCATATTCGGTGTTTTTTATGACTTGTAAGCTTTTCGTTGTTTTATACATGTCGAATACCGCTGTCGTGGCATTAACCGCTTTTGTTGTTTTATATATAGCTACGCCACCTTTACCTACCCACCCGAAGACAGGAATCAAGCCAGCTGCTAACATGGCGGCGGCACCTGCTTGTTGCATAATGGAAGTGCGATTCGTAAAGTAATGTACACAACGAACGCCGTAGAAAGTATTCATTCCAGTTTCAGAAAAGTAACCAAAAAAGGCGCATTCCCAAATGAGAACGCCCTATTAAAAGTATTATTTTTACGAATTAAAGAACTTGAGATCAAATGGAAAGGTGGCCACATCCAAAATTGGGCAATGGTTATGAACCAACTTCTTATCCATGATAATTTAAAAATCGGGTATTAAAGTACCTTGCGTAAATTAGAACTTACACACTTTATTTGACAAACCTCAATCACAAAGTGCTTTATAATTAGCTATATTAAGTATTTCATTATTATTTCTATCTTTAAACCAACGAGCCTGTTTAATGTCTTAAGTTTTTGGCATGTTACCTGTAACAATACTTCATAAGTTTAAAATGTCATCTCGCCAAAATATTGTAGCTGAATTTTCTCAACTCTACATAAGATCCCCACAAATTAATCTTCGCCATACATTAAATCATCTAACATTTCATTTTGTCGTTGTATTTCTTTATATCTATCAAATCTATTCATTAAATATTCAACAGATACTTCTTTATTTTTAACTAATTCACCATCAAACAGTCTTATCTTCGCACCAACATTTATCAATTCATTTATTAATTTTTTAAGTTTTGTATCGTCCTCATCATCTTCAAACAGATTACATTCCATTATTGGACTACCATTTCCAATTCTTTTTTTTATCTCAGAAAATCCTAAATTTGTATTTTTTCTTATTGTAGGTAAATATTTCATTTGAGTTTCATCATGTTCTACCACTAAAAGTATTACCGACATATTTATATCCTCCTTAAAATTCATTATCAACTGAATTATTTAGTGGTTTACCAGGTAGGCTTTTCTTATAGCTACCACCATGCCATCGATACAAATGTTCTCTAAATGTTACAGGATATATAATTTCGCCTCTGTTGGCGATTTGTGGATATTTAGATACACTATAAGTATGGTGACCAATCATAGTTTTACGTTCATATTTTGGCACCTTACCATTTATTATGTCTTTTGCTTGTTTCTCCGTCCATACCCTTGTAGCTTCTCCCTTTAACAAGCGTTCTCTTTCTTGTTCCCAGAAGTCATCTACACCTTTATCTCTTCTGCGTTTAAATCTCTTGTTCCACATCAATTGTTGCCATTCTTCTTTTGTGATAGTTCTATTTTTTACCTTTGCGTTCAATTGTTTCATTTTTTTACTACCCATGATTTTATATGGAGTTACTCTTAGAGTTAAGTCCAAGCCTTTAGCCCTTTCAGCAATAATAACTACTTCATCTTTAATGTTCTTAACTTGGATAGTTTCACCCGCACCCTTAGTAACTTTCGCAAAGCTCGTGTGTATCTCTTGTTGTACGTGAGTATCACGCATCGCGTTGATAGGTAAGC
>NZ_JBISEP010000026.1:0-44428 GCF_044383835.1 Paraliobacillus sp. JSM ZJ581 | reverse complement strand
CAACACGATCCACAAATACAGGTAAACCTTAATCAGTGGTTTCTCAAAGGGTGTTGCATTTAATATTGCAATTTAGGCATATAAGTTAAAGAATATTTTCTTCATTGTCGGATCATTAAAGTACGTGATCACCAACACGATTTTACATACTTGTATTATGAAGATGAAGTAGAAGATTTAGACATGCTAGTATTGAAGCTGTTTGTACAAGAAAGAAGAGATCCGATTAGAATTGGCGTGTATGATATACCACTTTGATAATGCTCATGTATCGGGTAGTTTAGTCTAATAAATAAAATTAGAAAAAAGCGAAACTTTAGTTTGTTTATATTCGTATAATTATTATGACACTTGAAAGGCGGAATTTTTTATGTACAAAGTAAATGGTATAGAAGCTTATGAAGCACATAATCGAACTGAGTTATTAGCAGGTTTAGAGGCGAAATCTGATTATATCTTTATTAAAGGAGACTATTATAAGGAAGTAAAAAAGATTATGGATACTCATCTTCCAGAGCATGAAAGTATAGGAGTGGGATTAGGAAGTGCAGGTGTGTTATCAGTTCTTAATTATGCAATAGATGCAGTAAGAATTTCATTCAGTAATGCAGATAAAATGGATAAAAAAATTGACACAAAGTTAAATTTATTCAAGGTTAAAAAGATTACAGATGATGGTTTATTATTGAGCTTAAAGCAGTTAGATTATTAGAACTTGAACTTGAGACAAAACAAATGAAGGTAAGAACATTTGTAAATACAAAAAGCACCTGCTAATTAAAGTGGATCACATTTTAAGATAAAATAAAGCCACAAAATCCTTTTATAGACGGTTTTATGATATTTCGAGAAATAATAAAAAACTAGTGGTAACCGCTTTCTAAGCTGTGGGTTAGGAGTTCGAATCTCTCCTTGGACTCTAAAAAATAGCCTTAAAATCTTAAATTGTAAGGTTTTTTGTTTGTTCGAATAAAGTGATGCGTTCAGGGAGGGCAATATTTTGATGTACATCATGGTGTTATAACTAACTACAACAGTAAATAGCTTTATCAAAAGCGTCTTCTGGTATATAAATGAAATTATCTTTAATTTTATATGGAATATTGTTTCTTTCTAAGACTTCTAATGCTTCTTGGGTTAATACTTCTCCCTACCTTAGTATCTATTACTGGGTTTATATCTGATTCTAATTTAACTGTCCAATCAAAAAAATCAATTTCTTTATACATTTAAATCTATCCTTTCTATTTTAACTGTATTGCAGAACGATCTAAACATGTCTGTCATAATTTCTATAACTACTGATTTATCTATTAATGCTTAGTCGGTTGCCCTTATGTTAGTAACTAAATCATATAATTTAATACATCCATGGAATATTTGGGTATATTAAATTAAGGTTCTTATTGTCTAACTTTGCATTATTAAATAAAGAATCAACACTATCAAATGTTTGAGTATATGAATCACTTACTCTTGTCAGATGACACAACCCATCAGAGGTATGACTTATCCAATACTCCACATCATCAAAATCAAAATTTATTTCTTCACCAATTTTTACGAGTTCCTGCAGTTGTAAAAATTGTTGATCATTCATAAGATCACCTCATAAGGCTAAACTTAGTATGTTCAACACTTTTATCTAAACGATTTATTCATTAGATTTCGCATTATTTTATTAAGATTACCACAATTGTTATTTTTTGTGAATGTTTATTATGATTGTTTCTTATTGCATACACGTTAGAAAAGGCTATCTTTAATTTTAAATAGGATAAAAGTTCTGAATTATAATGGTAAAACAATCCAATTAATGATATAGTGTTAAGTAATGATAAATTAGGGGGAGAAATTAGTTTGAGAAAAATTGCACTTATATTATTTAGTATGATGTTATTTGGTTTGGTGGCTTGTAGTGACGAGGCCTCTAAAAATGATTCATCGAATAAAGACTCTGAGGGAACTGAACAAGCAAATAGTGAAGAAGATGAGAACGTAGAAGTAGATAAAAATTTATTAAGTGTGGAAGTAACTATCCCAGCTTCTATGGTAGATTCTGCTGAACAATCGATCGCCGACGCTGAAGAAGAGGGACTAAAAGTCAAAAAGAACGAAGATGGCAGTTTAACTTATAAAATGTCGAAAGCAAAGCATAAAGAAATGATGAACGAGTATAAGACTCAAATAGGTGAATCGATTGAAGAAATAACTTCAAGTGGTGATTATCCATCTATTCAAGACATTAAAGCAAATAAGGATTTCTCTAAGTTCACAATGACTGTAGAACAAGAAAAATTTGAAAACAGCTTGGATGGAATGGTTTCCTTCACGCTAGGAATATCAGGAATGTTTTATCAATTATTCGATGGGGTTTCACCAGAAGACTATGATGTGACAATCAATGTTGAAAATACGAATGGCGAAATATTGGATACAGTAAATTATCCGGAAGATATGGAAACGACTGAATAGTTTATATTAGCTCACTTTTTATAAGTGACTTAACACATTAATTTTTTGATATGATTGACGATTTAACATGCTCCCACAAAGTATAAAAAGGCGTTTGTGAATTTAAACTCACGAACGCCTTTCACAATCTAGCGATTACTAATATCTTTTCAATGCTCACGGTGGCTTTATTCCCATCATTAAATTAAATATTTTTCTTTTTGTTGTCTAAGTCCTAATTAACAGTATTATCATTTCCTGATCGAATATTGTAAGTAACTGAGGCGGAATAGGATTTCAGATAAGTTAAATATCAATAATGTGTATCACTTTTTCTTTTTTTTAGTTCATTTAAAAGTGAAATCATTTCATTTATATCTTCACTAGATAAATCTTCAAAATTATTCAGCTGGTCTTGAATAAATGAAACACTTTTTATTTTCACATTGTTTTCTTTTATGAAAAAAGTAGTTATAGAGCTTGTTAGCATTCCTATTAAACCTATCCCTACAATCATTAAAATAACCGCAACCACTCTACCAATTATGGTTGAAGGAGAAATGTCTCCATAGCCAACTGTGGTAGTTGTAACAATAGACCACCAAACCCCATCAGCAAATGATGTAATGTTTGGCTCAGAATACGTAACAATTAATGAAGAAATAAAAATTAGTGTAAAAGATGTATAGATAAGCTTATCTAAGCCGTTTGTTTTCAAAATCTTTAATAAGATAGGTGCATGATTTTTAGTTAAGAGGAATATCCGAACTAAGCGAATTGCTCTAGCGAATCTAGCAGTCTGGAAGATAGTACCTAGTGGAATAATTGCAATAATATCAAATATATTAGATTTTAAAAATTTCCATTTGTTTGTTGCGAAGATGAAGCGAATAAACACATCTAAAAATAGAATAAACCAAACTAACCTATCAAAATAAATAAATATTTTGTTATCTATCCATATGGTAGCGATAGAAGTTATTACTAGTAAAAGGATAAATATTTCATAAACAAGATTAATTTTGTTAAATTTCATTTTTTTATTCCTTACATTCAGGTTTGGCGATACAAAATTAGACTACTGCATATTCTAAAATGATTTAAGCAATAGAATAATAGAAAAAAAGCTATATACTAAATGAACTTAATTCGTATTTAACAGTTTAACTTTACCATATTATCAATTAAGAAGTAATAGTTAATTGTGTGATTGTTTATATTAAATTATAATTATGCTTCTTCAAAACTGAAAAAATATTAGAGTATAGATTGTTCATAAATAGCAAGTCGCGTACAAGAAAGATGTCTATCTCATCTTCTCGTATACGTAAAAATCGGCAATCCTTCTTTCACTGTATAATCTTTTAGCTGTAATGGAATAGTTGGATTGTTATCTTTGAATAAGCGTATCCCGCTACCAAGAATGATGGGTACAATACCAATAATATACTCATCCACTATATTCGCTTGAATAAAGTCTGCCGTTAAGGTACTTCCACCAAATAACCAAATATCTTTTCCTTCACGCTTTTGGAAATCTTGAACGAAAGTAACGATGTCTGTGTTTACAAATGCTACATTATTCTCATTCTTCTTATCATGAGAAGTAGCTACAATGATTTTATGATTAGCGAACGCCTCCATCGGACAATCTTCAAAAGATTTTCTTCCCATAACAATCGTATCGATTCGATCCATAAATTCAGGGAAACTGAAATCTTTTTCTGTATCAAGTTTGGTTTGGCCGTCTCCTTCGATCCAATCATAATTGCCATTCGCATCTGCTATATAGCCATCTAGACTTATGGCTAAATTAAGAATAATTTTTCTTTTCATACCGTTCACCTACTTAAATTTATTACGTGAAGTATAACATACAAAAGCCGCAAGAAACTAATTTAAAATTTTTGATTTCTTGCGGTTATTTTATGATTGTATTTATTGACTACTATTATAAGAGCTATCAAATACTCTATGGGCGCTCATCACAATCACCAATGAATGTAATTGGTGTAATTGGTGCTGTAAATGAAGTGGAAAATGTATTGCCATGCATATCTGTAGCATCTACTGTCCACGAACCAATATTGCCAGCACCTATTGTTAACGTAATGGTGACTTCATATATGCCGTCTGGTAAATAGTTTCCTGTCGCTGTCGCTATACCTCTTACGCTAGCAAATGTGTTTCCGTCGCATTCAATTTCTATTCTTCTACCGTTAATAAAATTAATTGTATTGTTATCATCTCCAAAGGAAACGTTAAAGTTGTCTACTGCTGGATTACACATTGGTGCATCGGTGAAGCATTGTATCGCCGTAACATTAATTGTACCTGATAAAGAAGATGGGACGCCATTTCTAGTAATATTAACAGTTGTTGGAGCCGCGCCGCCCTCAATACCAAATCTGAATTTGCATGGACATTCTACTTCAGGACATTCCACCTGCACAGCAATCGAGGTGGTTATTATTTCACCGTCTATGAACGTAGTAGCTGTAATGGTAGTAGAAAGGAGAGGTGTACCTTCTGGAATAGTTAGTGTAGTAGAGAATGTGCCGTCGGCGGCTGTTATTGCAGGATTCGGTGTGAACATACCTATGGATGGAAAATTGCTAAATTCAATAATTGCTCCATCAACAGGTATGCCATCACAAATTAAAAAGCCAGTAATAATCCCCTCACAGGATATGATCGCATCTGCATTTAATTCTAAAAAGCAATCTCGTTCACAGGAAACAATTACATTGATAGATGTAGTTAGTAAATCTCCATCCACTGTAGCAGAAGCGGTTATTTCAACATTTGTTGGTGGTGTACCAGCAGGGACGTTTACAGCAGATATATAATTGCCATTTTCATCTGTAAAGACAGGGTTAGGATCGAAAGTCACAATTGCAGGATTCGCAGTTAAGGTAACTTCAACATTAGGAATGAATAAATCACCACACCGCACGTTACCACTAATTACATCATTACATTCAATTACATCCGGGCCAAAGAGTGTTAATTCACATGGTTCGACTGGACATTGAGCAATGGTAGGTAGTGATACAGTTAGCAGTTTATCATCTACCATTGTACTTGCAATAATTTCAACCTCTGTTGGATCTGTGCCAGCAGGAACAGTTATCGTACTGGTGAAATTCCCAAATGCATCGGAAACGGTTGGATTAGGAGAGAAAGAAACGATATTTGGTGAGGCGGATAAATTTATTATGGCTCCTTCTATAGGCGCATCATCACAAGTGATTGTACCAGATATTGTTCCTTCGCATACAATTACAGCTGGCACAAACAAATCTAGTGAGCATATGTTACAAACAAAAGGAACTTGTTCTGCACTTTTTCTAAGGGTTATCGTGGATTGTCGTATAACCCAATCGTATACTTTTGGTACATGGACACATATTTTGTCTTCCTTTTTACAATCTCCCCAGCTCAATTCTTCAGCAATGACAGGTTGCATATCTTGATTATGTTGATCTAAATGATTGCAATTTGAAGGGATACTAGGTGTGATACAACGTTTATCTATGATTTGTTCTCTAGGCTGACATAACCTTTCATCGACTTCAATTGTAGTATCTGTCACTGATTGAATGCTTTGACAGATATCTAGATGGACTTGTACCGATCGATAATTGTTGTTTTGACAATTGATCGTTGCTGAACAATTAAAGTCAGTAATTTTGCACGCTATATCTGTTCCTTTCGGTGCACAGAGTAATAGATTTTCAACCTTATGAAAGGGGATAGGATCTGATAAACAAGTATCCATTTCATTTGACACTTTAATAACGATATAACCTGATTTTTGAATCACCACTTTCTGTAATGTCACTTCTTTTCCAGACGGTAAGGTAACGGGCACATCTTCTCTTTCATTAGAGTTTCTTTTTATTTCCCGACATACATTTGACGAAGAATCGAAGGGATCAATTGGTTCGCCATTACTATTGCTCAAATAACACGAGACAATTCCTCCGCTATTTAATACATCACATAATACAGCCAAATCACTCACCTACTTTTACATATTTAGTACTAAAAGCAGTATATGAATATTAAAAAAAATAGGAAAGGTATCTGTCTATTCTAAATAAAAATGATGATCATTTTTTTGGATTTTAAAAGCAGAAGGAAAAGAATTAGTAATAGAGAAATATACATTATGCACTTAAATCATAAAAACATTCTAATCCATATTCATTTTCCATTCTTTTTTGTCGTATGCTATAGTGGAGGTGGGTATAGTGGATCAAGTGTTGATGTTTGCTACGGTATTAATTCCGATTGTTACTTCAATAGTTGAATTGATCAAAAAGACAGTTTATTTGCCGAAAAATTGGATACCGATGATTAGTTTTATTATTGGTCTGATTATAGGTGCAATTGCCTATCCTTTTACGGAAATGGAATTAGTACTAAGATTATGGTCAGGGGGATTTGCAGGATTATCTGCTACCGGATTGTTTGAAGTTGTGAATAAAAGGGAAGGTATGACTAAAGAAAAAAGTAAATAAAAGTGAAAGGATACCACGATTCTAAAAAATTAGAACTGAGAGTAGGAATGTTTCATGGAAACACATGATAAAAAAATTGTTTTATTTCCTAGATGGAAGGATGAGATTGAAGGAAAAGCGTTTCAATTCATACGCGAAAAAAAATTTAATGAAGCATTAGAAAATCTCAATTTATTACTTGAGTATCAAGAAACAAATCAAGAAGTAGATATTGCTAGATTAACTTGTTTAATTGAATTAGGAAGGCAACACGAAGCTGAGGTATTGTGTGAAGAGTTACTTGCTAAGAAAGACGATTATTACTTTGCTTATGTACATATCTATGCAACTTTGCTGTTTCAAGCGAATAAGTATCAAGATGTTTCCTTCTTAATAGACGAAGTATTTGAGGAAGAACAAACGGTACCTGAGCCTTATTCATCTCAATTAAATACACTGTACCAGTTGAACGAGTCGTTGCTTAAGGAGCAAACGGATAAACAAATTTCTGCAACGTTATCTAAATTAAAAGATGCGATCCAAAAGCAAGATGATGTTTTACAATGGCACCTTGTAAATCATTTGCACCATAGCGATATCTCATCATTCCTTGCATTATTTAAGGATATGTTAAAAAATAATGCCATCAATCCAATGGTCAAAACAGTAATTATCGGCTTGTTACAAGCGAACATGTGTAATGATGAGGTAACGATTTGCAAATTTTCACAAACTACATATATTAATCCGAATACTTTTCCATACATGACAGATCATCCAATTTATAAGAAAATAAAGAAAGAACTAGAAGAAATAGAACAGAAAAATCCATCATTGTATGAATTAGCAGATCAAATGCTTTATCGTTATTTTTTTGTTGTCTATCCATTTGTTTTAAATGACAAAAACATGTTACATATTAAAGATGCAATTATTTATTTAAGTTCTGTCTCTTTTATGGATGAAAAAACACTACAGGACGAATATGTAAGTGAAACACTTTCGCTATACATAGAAGACCTTTTATATTATGAAAAAGTATACTTTTCATTAATGAAAAAATAGTTTTACGTTCCCAATGAGTAAATCTTGAAAGGGAGCATGTTTATGTTATAATAAAGTGGTTGTAATTTGCGTTCGGTCTCGTATAGCAGAATCGTACTTTGAATGAACGGCAAATAGAATTTATATAAGATGTTTATGGAGGGAAATAAAATGACAGCTAAATGGGAAAAACAAGAAGGCAACAAAGGCCTTTTAACTGTTGAAGTGGATGCAGAACAATTTAATCAAGCATTAGATGAAGCATTCAAAAAAGTAGTGAAAGATGTTCAATTACCAGGTTTCCGTAAAGGGCGTGTACCTCGTGGGTTGTTTGAACAACGCTTTGGCGTGGAATCTTTATACCAAGATGCGGTGGACATTATTTTACCAGAAGCATATGCGAGTGCAATTGATGAAACCGGAATTGAGCCAATTGATCAGCCAGAAGTAGATATTACACAAATTGAAAAAGGTCAGCCACTAATTTTTACAGCAACGGTTGAAGTAAAACCAGAGGTGACTTTAGGTGAGTATAAAGGATTAGAAATCGAAGAAGTATCTGTTGAAGTAACAGATGAAGATGTAGCGCATGAATTAGAGAATAAGCGCGAACAACAAGCAGAATTAGTTGTAAAAGAAGAAGGGAAAGCAGAAGACGGTGACACCGTTGTCATTGATTTTGAAGGTTTTGTTGATGGAGAAGCTTTCGAAGGTGGAGCTGCAGAGAATCATTCATTAGAAATCGGATCAGGTTCATTTATTCCTGGTTTTGAAGAACAGTTAGTTGGAAAAGAAACTGGTGAAGAACTAGAAGTAACAGTAACTTTCCCAGAAGAATATCATGCAGAAGATTTAGCTGGAAAAGAAGCTACTTTTAAAGTGAAAATTCATGAAATCAAAGCAAAAGAATTACCAGAGATGGATGATGAATTTGCTAAAGATGTAGATGAAGAAGTAGAAACACTAGACGAGTTAAAGAAAAAAACAAAAGAGCGTTTAGAAGAGCAAAAACAAACAGAAGCAGATAATAACAAACGTGAATCATTAATCAATCAAGCATCTGAAAATGCAACCGTTGAAATTCCAGATGCTATGATTAAATCAGAATTGGATCGTATGATTCGTGAGTTTGAACAAAGGCTTCAAATGCAAGGTATGACTATGGATATGTATTACCAATTCTCAGGCCAAGATGAAAATGCATTGAAAGAGCAAATGAAGCAAGATGCAACAAATCGTGTAAAAACAAACCTTGTATTAGAAGCAATTTCTGATGCTGAAACGCTAGAAGTAACAGAAGAAGACATTAAGGAAGAACTAGAAACAATGGCTAGCATGTATCAAGTAGATGTGGAGCAATTAACTCAAATGCTAGGTGGTAATACAAACATGATTAAAGAAGACCTAAAATTTAAGAAGGCAATTGACTTCTTAGTGGAAAATAGTACAACAAAGTAAGTAACTATTGAGAAACAAGGCATAGGCTGTCTTGTTTCTCTACATAATATAAACAAATCTACATATAGCATATATTAGTTGACAAATATTTGATTTTATACATAATGAAGTATACCTTGTTTTTAAATACCAAAAACCTTGTCGTATTCGATTAACATGATGATCTTTCCATTAATATGTTTTTAATACATCAATGTTCTAATGATTCGTAGGTTTATTGAATGATTGCAATGGAGACACTAAATAGAATAGATGATAGAGTGTTTTATTTTGTTTAGGTGCTTTTATCTGATATGATGTGAAAAAGAGGTAATAGGGAATAATATGCATGATCTGTTTCCTGTTTCAGTAGATACTTACACTTGAGGGGTGAAATAGATGTATAAGTTTAATGAAGAAAAAGGACAATTGAAATGTTCGTTTTGTGGAAAAAGCCAAGATCAAGTACGTAAACTAGTTGCTGGTCCGGGCGTTTATATATGTGATGAATGTATAGAATTATGCACAGAAATTGTTGAAGAAGAATTAGGATCTGAGGAAGAAGTAGAGTTCACTGAAATTCCAAAACCACAAGAAATCCGAAAGACGCTTGATGATTATGTTATTGGTCAAGATAAAGCGAAAAAGAACCTGTCTGTAGCAGTCTATAATCACTATAAACGTATCAATGCACCAAAAGTAACTGACGATGTAGAACTAGCGAAAAGTAATATTGCGATGATTGGGCCAACAGGTAGTGGTAAAACATTATTAGCTCAAACATTAGCTCGTATTATTAATGTACCTTTTGCAATTGCAGATGCAACATCATTAACTGAGGCTGGTTATGTTGGGGAAGATGTGGAGAACATCCTACTTAAACTAATTCAAGCAGCAGATTATGATGTGGAAAAAGCTGAAAAAGGTATTATTTATATTGATGAAATTGATAAAGTAGCACGAAAATCAGAAAATCCTTCCATTACACGTGATGTGTCTGGTGAAGGAGTACAACAAGCTTTATTAAAAATATTAGAAGGTACTACTGCTAGTGTTCCTCCACAAGGTGGTAGAAAGCACCCACATCAAGAGTTTATTCAAATTGATACAACAAATATTTTGTTTATTTGTGGTGGTGCATTTGATGGGATTGAACAAATTATTAAAAGCCGCCTAGGCAAGAAAGTGATTGGTTTCGGTGCCGGGTCGGAAACAGATGATTTAGATAAAGGTGCATTATTAGCTAAAGTACTTCCAGAAGATATGCTTCGCTTTGGGTTAATACCTGAATTCATTGGACGTCTACCTGTAATTGGAAGCTTAGAACCATTAGATGAAAGTGCGTTGATTGAGATCTTAACAAAACCAAAAAATGCACTTGTGAAACAATATGGAAAATTATTTGACATGGATAATGTTGAGCTTGAATTTGAAGAGGAAGCATTAAAGGAAATTGCTAAACTCGCCATTGAACGCAAGACAGGTGCTCGTGGTTTACGCTCTATTATCGAAAACATTATGCTAGACGTAATGTATGAACTGCCATCACGCGATGACATTGCTAAATGTATTATTACGAAAGATACAGTGACGATAGAAAATGGTCATCCAAAGTTAATTCTAGAGGATGGGTCAGTAAAAGATAACAACAAACAGTCTCCAAAAGAAAGTGCGTAACTTTTGCTAATACAAAGTGTTAGAGATCCCTTGTTATGTAGATAGCAAGGGATTTCTAGTACATATAAAGGAGTTCTAAATAAACGGTTTAGCTTCTATATTTGCGGAAATACTAACAAGTATCATTTATATTAACGGAGGTTAAAAATGGGACTTGTTACGTTGATTGTTATTGTGCAGCTTTTTTTTGGAGCTATTGTAGGATTGTATTTCTGGAATTTACTTAGGCGTCAACGCACAACTAAAAATGGAGTTGTAAGAGAATCTAAAAAAGAGTTAGAAAAGTTACAATTAATGAGACAAACGCAATTAACTATGCCATTGTCTGAGAAAATACGGCCTACAACATTAGAGGATGTAGTTGGACAACAAACGGGAATTGAGGCCTTACGGGCAGCTATTTGTCATAGCAACCCACAACACGTTATAATATATGGCCCCCCCGGTATTGGTAAGACTGCAGCGGCTCGATTAGTATTAGAAGAAGCGAAGAAAAATAGTGATTCACCTTTTTCAAACAACGCACCTTTTATTGAGCTAGATGCAACAACTGCTAGGTTTGATGAAAGAGGTATTGCTGATCCGCTAATTGGCTCGGTACACGATCCGATATATCAGGGTGCAGGAGCAATGGGACAAGCGGGTATTCCACAACCAAAAAAAGGAGCTGTCTCTCAGGCGCATGGTGGGATTTTATTTATAGATGAAATCGGAGAATTACATCCGACACAAATGAATAAACTGCTTAAAGTCTTAGAAGATAGAAAAGTAATATTTGAAAGTGCTTATTATAGTGAAGAAAATGAACAAATACCGAAACATATTCATCAAATATTTTCAGAAGGTTTACCTGCTGATTTCCGTTTAATAGGTGCAACGACTAGAATGCCTGATGAAATAGCGCCAGCAATTCGTTCAAGATGTTTAGAGATATATTTTAAAGAATTAGATCAAGGTGATATGAGGTTAATCGGGACAAGAGCATGCGAAAAAATCGGAAGTAGTTTAACTAATATGGCATTAGATCTGTTAACGATGTATGCGAAAAACGGACGAGAAGCTGTAAATATGATACAAATTGCTTCTACAGTTGCAAAAAATAAAAATAGACAACAAATTACCGAAATAGATATAAATTGGGTTGCTGATGTAAGTCGGTTAACACCTAAAATGACACAACGCGTTTTATCAGAAACGCAAGTTGGAAAGATTAATGGACTAGGCGTGACAGGCCCAAGTACAGGTCAATTACTTCCGATTGAAGTATTAACACTTCCAACTACAAGTAAAGGTTGCATTACAATTACGGGTATTGCTGAAGAAGAAACGTTAGGTACGAAAAGTAAGTCAATTAAACGAAAAAGTATGGCTAGATCTTCTGTTGAAACAGTAATCACTTACTTAAAGTCAATTGGAGTACCAGCTCATCAATATGATATTCATATTAATTTTCCAGGTGGCACACCAGTGGATGGGCCTTCAGCAGGAATGGCAATTGCATTAGCTATTTACTCATGTATGAAAAAAACACCAATCAACCATCAAGTAGCTGTTACTGGAGAAATCAGTTTATATGGGGAAATTCGTCCGGTAGGAGGAGTCCCGGTGAAAGTGAAAGCAGCACAACAAGCTGGTGCTAAAATTGCACTTGTCCCTAAGGGAAATATAGATACGTTGTCTCAAAGTGATAATCGTATACAGGTTATACCTATTACTACATTTAAGGAAGCGTTACCTTATGTACTACAATCTGAAATAGATAAAGAAGAAATGAATATAAGGAAGAAACTAAGTTAAATGATGAGTAATGCATTGGAGGGATTATATGTCACAAAAAAATCACACAAAGTTACCACTCCTCCCATTACGAGGACTTTTAGTGTTTCCATCAATGGTGGTGCATTTAGACGTGGGGAGAGAACGATCTGTGCAAGCACTAGAAAAAGCAATGATGGAAGAAAATAAAATTTTTTTAGTTGCACAAAAAGAAAGCAGTGTAGAGAACCCTACAAAAGATGATTTGTATCAAATAGGTACCATTGCATACGTTAAACAAATGCTAAAGTTGCCCAATGGTACTTTTCGGGTTTTAGTCGAAGGATTAGACCGAGGAAAAATAAAGAAAATTAGTGATGATGAAATGTTGATTGCTGATGTGGAAAAATTAGTAGATGTCCATGTGGAGACAAATGAAGAAGATGCGTTAAGACGTTCATTGCTTACCCAATTTGAGGCATACATACAAGTATCAACAAAATTAACCAAAGAAACATACCATACTGTTCAAGATATTGAGCAGCCAGGAAGATTAGCTGATATTATTACTTCACATTTAACATTAAAATTAAAAGTTAAACAAGAGTTATTAGAAACGATCAATATAAAAAATCGTCTTCAACAATTAATTTATCTTATTTCAAATGAGCGAGAAGTATTATCACTGGAAAGAAAAATTGGTCAACGCGTGAAAAAGTCAATGGAGAAAACGCAAAAAGAATATTACTTACGTGAGCAAATGCGTGCTATTCAAAAAGAATTAGGTGACCAGGATGGCAAGACAGGCGATGTAGCAAATTTAAAAGATAAAATTGAAGCATCTGATATGCCAGAGCGCATAGAAGAAGTAGCTTTGAAAGAATTGAAACGTTTTGAAAAAATCCCACAAACATCGGCTGAAAGTTCTGTCATACGTAATTATATCGAATGGTTAATATCTATACCATGGACGAAAGAAACAGAAGATAATTTAGAGTTAAATCATGCTGAATCAATTTTAAATAATGACCACTATGGTTTAGACAAAGTGAAAGAACGTATATTGGAATATTTAGCTGTGCAACACCTTACACAATCATTAAAAGGGCCAATTCTTTGCTTAGTTGGTCCGCCGGGCGTCGGTAAAACATCCTTAGCGCAATCTATTGCCCGGGCAATAAATCGTAAGTTTGTTCGGATTTCCTTAGGTGGTGTTCGTGATGAAGCAGAAATTAGAGGTCACCGTCGAACTTATATTGGGGCAATGCCGGGACGAATCATGCAAGGAATGAAAAAAGCCGAGACAATTAACCCTGTTTTCTTATTAGATGAAATTGATAAAATGGCAAATGATTTTCGTGGTGACCCTTCTTCTGCGATGTTAGAAGTGCTTGATCCAGAGCAAAATCACAATTTTAGTGATCATTTCATTGAAGAGACTTATGATTTATCTAAAGTAATGTTTATTGCAACAGCGAATAATTTACAAACTATTCCACGTCCGTTGTTAGATCGTATGGAAATTATCTCACTTGGTGGCTATACTGAAGTAGAGAAGCAATATATTGCAAAAGATCATTTGTTGCCAAAACAAATAAAAGAAAATGGTTTAAAAAAGGGGCAACTGCAGTTAAGAGAAGATGCATTATTAAAATTAATTCGACGTTATACAAGAGAAGCAGGGGTAAGAGGTTTAGAACGCCAAATTGCATCCTTGTGTCGAAAAACTGCTAAAATCATTATTTCTGAAGAGCGAAAAAAAATCATTGTAACAGAAAAGCAACTTGAAGCATTATTAGGCAAGCCGATGTTCCGTTATGGTATGATAGAAGAAGAAGATCAAGTTGGAGCAGCTACAGGCTTAGCTTACACCGCAGCTGGTGGAGATACACTTTCTATAGAAGTTAGTATTGTACCGGGAAAGGGAAAGCTAACGCTGACAGGTAAATTGGGCGATGTAATGAAAGAATCTGCTCAAGCAGCGTTTAGTTATGTTCGCTCTAGAGCAGACAAATTTTCGATTGATCCAGCATTTCATCAAAATAATGATATTCATATCCATGTTCCAGAAGGTGCTACACCAAAAGATGGTCCTTCTGCCGGTATTACGATTGCGACTGCTTTAGTATCTGCGCTTACTAATCGCGCTGTCCGTAAAGAAGTTGGAATGACCGGAGAAATTACTTTGCGTGGGAGGGTACTTCCGATTGGCGGTCTAAAAGAAAAAACACTTAGTGCACATCGAGCTGGTATTACGACCATTATTATGCCAAAAGATAATGAAAAAGATTTAGAGGATATCCCGGATAGTGTAAAAAAAGAGCTTACCTTTATTACAGTACAACATTTGGATACTGTATTAGAACATGCATTAATGGGGGATGAAAATGAAAGTAACCAAAGCTGAGATAGTAATTAGTGCTGTTGCAAAAAAACAATACCCGGCAGATCCTATATCAGAAATTGCATTGGCTGGGCGATCCAATGTTGGGAAATCATCTTTTATTAACAAGCTGATTAACCGAAAGGCATTGGCACGAACTTCCTCAAAGCCAGGGAAAACACAAACATTAAATTTTTATAAAATTAATGATGTATTTCATTTTGTTGATGTTCCAGGATACGGGTATGCCAAAGTTTCTAAGAAAGAACGAGAAGTTTGGGGTAAAATGATGGAAGAGTATTTTTCTACACGTGAGCAATTAAAAGCAACGTTGCTTATTGTTGATATTAGACATCAACCAACTAGTGATGATATAGCAATGTATGACTTTCTAAAATTTCACCAAATTCCTGTTATTGTTATAGCAACTAAATTGGACAAGATTAAAAAATCACAAGTATCTAAGCATGTGCAACGTGTCAAAGACACATTGGAAATAGAACAGGAAGATCAAGTGATTCCTTTTTCTGCAGAAACTGCACAAGGAAAAGAAGAAGCGTGGAGAGCAATTCAATCTTACTTGTAGAAAGTAATCTAGCAAATAACATAATCATAGAAATAAGGCAGTTTCAATCGTCACGATGTAGTGATTTTTGAAGCTGCCTTGTTTTCCGTAAAATAGTTTTCAGCCTATTCTATGTGCATTGTAAATGAAAGCTATCTTTAATCAAAGTGTGATTAAAGATAGCGTAGACGACATAATTGACTGATCTATACTTGCGTTCCAAGTGAAAATAACACATACCTTTAGCTCGCGCTTTGCTAAAAGAGAGTATATTTTTGAAGCAATGATTAAACTTTAATATTAGTAGCGTTTGTTCATGTTTTCATTTAACGAGTCGTGTTTTACCATTAGCTCTTTGTCTTGTTTCTTATATTAACTACCGTGTTATTTCGCTTTATATCACGCTTTACTTCTTTTTAAACAATAAATAAAAACCTAATATTACTAGTGCTAATGGCCAAAAAGATTCTAAAAATGACATAGATGAATTAATCCAATAAAACCAACTCGGTTTATTTGAAGCAAAGATAGCAAACAGAGATAACCCGATTAATAGTAAACCAGGAAATAAGCCAGACTTCGTTTTTTGATAGCGAATCATAAAAGCAAGACCAATGATTAGTGTGTAAACTCCCCAATGATCAATCCAAAATCCATAGTATTTTACTCCATGAAAATGAATCCCTAGTCCTAAAAGAACAGCACCTGGGAATAATTTATCATAATCGTTAGCCATATAAGCGTGTAACAAAAAGGCTACACCTAAAATGATCAGCAAGGTTGGCCAAGAATAAAAGTCAGTAATAATTGGTAATTTAAGTTGTTTTAATAAGAAGTATCCACCGATACCAATCAATAAAAAAGCTGTTAATGAATGTTGTTTGCGCATATGCCTCTCCTTATTTATAATAGTTATTATATAATATTAGTTTCTTGATTATGACTGATAGATATGATAAAGTACATAAGTATTGAATAATAGATCAACACTATTTATATATTTTATCATAGCAGAAATCATTATTGGAAAATAATTAAATGTACTGTAAAGAAGATTAAATTTTTATAATTAAAACAAAAGAAGTTAGTCATGTAATATATAGTTACAAAATACTTGGGGGTAGATAGTGTGCATATCCTTATGGTTGGTGTTAATTTTCGAACTGCTCCAATTGAAATACGTGAAAAGCTCACGTTTCATCAAGATAAACTCATTGACGCAATCCAAAAACTAAATCAACAAAAGAGTGTGTTAGAAAATGTGATTATTTCCACATGTAATCGAACAGAGTTATATGCAGTTGTCGATCAATTACACACAGGTAGATACTACCTTAAACAATTTTTAGCAAATTGGTTTGGGATGGAGAAGGACGTTTTTTCCTCTCACTTAGTAATATATGAAAATGATGGAGCAAAAGAGCATTTGTTCCGCGTAACAGCAGGTCTTGATTCCATGGTTGTTGGTGAAACGCAAATATTAGGTCAAGTCAAGCATGCTTTTCATTTGGCTCAATCTAAACAAGCGACAGGAACGGTTTTTAATCAGTTATTTAAACAAGCTGTTACATTAGCAAAGCGCGCACATAAAGAAACAGGAATTAGTGATCATCCTGTATCAATTAGTTATGCAGCAGTTAGTCTAATTAAAAAGTTGTTTTACGACATGACATCAAAACATATTACCATATTAGGTGCGGGTAAAATGGGTGAATTAGCAGCGAAAAATCTATATGATTCTGGTATCGAAACATTGACAGTAGTGAATCGGTCGCTTGAGAAAGCGCAAGTGTTAGCACAGCAATTTAATGGACAAGCACTTACCACTGCGCAATTAAGTCAAACATTGTTAGAAACAGATATTTTTATTAGTTCAACTAATGCAGACCATTTTGTTCTTACTAAGCATACACTTGGGTCAGTGATGGAAGAACGCAAACCTGATCGCCCATTAGTAATGATAGATATTGCCGTTCCAAGAGATATAGATCCTGAAATAGCAAGCATGGATAATATTTATTTGTATGACATTGATGATTTACAAGATGTTGTTGATAATAATATTTCACAGAGAAAGCAAGCATCTGATAAAATTGAATTAATGATCGAAGGGGAAATTGTAGCGTTTAATCAATGGTTGAACAGATTAGGCGTTGTGCCTATTATTTCATCATTACGAGAACATGCACTTACTATACAAGCAGAAACAATGGATAGTATTGAACGAAAAATCCCTGATCTAACAGACCGTGAAAGAAAAGTAATTAGCAAGCATACGAAAAGTATTATTAATCAATTATTGAAAAAACCAGTATCAGAAGCAAAAGAATTAGCTGTTGAACCCCATGCAACAGAAGCTTTAGCACTTTTTGTGAAAATATTTGGTATAGAAGATCTAGTTAATCAAAAAATTAAAGAACAGATGAAACAAAATAATGTTATTCCATTAAAAGCAGATAGTAACCAATCAGAGAAAGTATTAGAAACCGTTGCAACGCACTAGTCTATACCCCGCCCTTAAAAAGGTGGGGTATTATCCTATTACGAACAAAGGGTGATGAAATATGCGCAAGATTATTATTGGCTCACGTAAAAGTGAATTAGCAATAACACAAACTGAATGGGTAATTGGCAAATTAAAAGCTGCTGGAGCACCGTTTACTTTTGAAATAAAAAGAATCACAACAAAAGGTGATAAAATTTTAAATGTTACTTTATCAAAAGTCGGGGGGAAAGGGTTATTTGTAAAGGAAATAGAACAAGCCATGTACAATGAAGAGATTGATATGGCGGTACATAGTATGAAAGATATGCCGGCAGCTGTTGCAGAAGGCTTAACGATTGGGACTATTCCAGAACGAGAAGACCATCGGGATGCTTTAATTTCAAAAAAACATGAAAAATTAATGGATCTACCAAAAGGTGCAATTGTTGGGACTAGTAGTTTGCGTAGAAGCTCGCAGATTCTTGCTGCTCGTCCTGATTTACAAATTAAGTGGATACGAGGAAATATAGGTACACGTCTTCGAAAATTAAAGGAAGAAGATTTTGATGCGATTATATTAGCGGCTGCAGGCCTAAATAGAGTCGGCTGGAGTCAAGCCATTGTAACAGAATATTTAGAGCCTACTATAAGTGTACCAGCAATTGGTCAAGGTGCATTAGCAATTGAATGTCGTGAAACAGATAAAGAATTAATTAGCTGGCTAGAGAAAATTAGAGATGAAGAAACAACTAATACAGTAATTGCAGAACGCACCTTCTTACATAGGATGGAAGGAGGATGTTCTGTACCGATTGCTGGCTATGCAAAAATAGACAAAAATGAGGTCGTGCTATCAGCATTAGTTGCTACACCTGATGGGAAGACCGTTTTACATGAAGAGGTAAAAGGTAAGGACCCAGTTCAAGTAGGTGAACATGCTGCTAAACTTTTAAAAGAAAGAGGAGCACAAGCAATCATTGATCAAGTGAAGCGGGAGCTATCTGAAAATGAATGATGGACTGAAAGGAAAAAAAATCCTTGTTACCCGATCAATCGATCAGGCACAATCGATGATGGAGAGTCTTTCTGCTATGGATGCCGAACCAAAGCATGTTCCATTAATAACCTTTCAGACGAAATATAGTGATGAGAATAGAAAAAAAATACAACAAGTAAATGATTATGATTGGATTTTTTTCACAAGTGCAAATGGTGTCCGTTTTTTCTTTGACAATATGCAATACTATCAAATGTGTGATTTACAACTGAAAGATGTAAAACTTGCAGCTATAGGGGAAAAAACAGAACAAACATTAGAGTTCTATGGATATCAAGCGAATTTTGTACCAAGTCAGTATCAAGCAACAGAAATGGCAAATCAATTTGTCGAACAGTTTGGTAGAGAGAAACATGTTTTGTTAGCTTTAGGAAATCAATCTTCTTTAGAGGTGAAGAAAGTATTAACAAATGAAGCAGTTAAAACAGATGTGATATTTGTGTATGAGACAATATATGACATGGCATACCAAGAGGAATTAAAAAAGTGGATACAACAAGATAAGCTAGATGTGTACACATTTACTAGCCCTTCCACTGTATATTCTTTTAACGAGCAAACAAAAGATATCCCTAATCAAACAGCATATGTTAAACGAAATAGACTATGCGTTTGTATTGGTACAACAACAGAAGAGGCTGCTTTAGCTAGTGGCTTTCAGCAGGTATTCATACCAAAAAAATTTACTGCAGAAGAGATGATTCAAATCATTTCCGAGTATTTTTCAAACTGATGTAAGGGGTGTAATGATGCGTGAACTAAACTTTCAAAGACATCGCCGACTACGTTCTTCAGATGCAATGCGAGCGTTAGTTCGTGAAACAGCTTTAACGATTGACGATTTAATTTATCCATTGTTTGTGATCGAAGGAGAAAACATTCGGACTGAGGTTGTTTCCATGCCGGGTGTGTATCAAGTTTCGTTAGACTATTTGGATCAAGAAATACAACAATTACAGCAACTAGGCATCCGTGGTGTATTACTATTTGGTATACCAAAAGAAAAAGATGAGGTAGGGACTCAAGCGTATTGTGAATCAGGTATCGTACAAGAGGCGTTGAAGCAGATTAAAGGTTATTTTCCTGATATGCTGACTATAGCTGATACGTGTTTGTGTGAATATACATCACATGGGCATTGTGGTGTGATACATAAAAATGGCCATGTAGATAATGATCAATCTTTACCTTTACATGTACAAACGGCTATTTCACAAGCAAAGGCTGGAGCTGATATCATTGCACCATCTAATATGATGGATGGTTTTGTGTCAGCAATAAGAATAGGGCTTGATGAAGCAGGGTTTAAACAAACGCCAATTATGTCTTATGCAGTGAAATATGCATCTGCTTTTTATGGCCCGTTTCGTGATGCGGCTGATAGTGCACCACAAGTTGGTGATCGTAAGCAGTATCAAATGGATCCATCTAACCGAATGGAAGCCTTTCGAGAAGCAGCATCAGATGTAGAAGAAGGCGCAGACTTTTTAATTGTGAAACCAGCATTAGCGTATATGGACATTGTTCGTGACATTCGAGAAAGACAAGATATTCCGATCGTCGCTTATAATGTTAGTGGAGAATATGCAATGATCAAAGCAGCCGCTCAAAACGGCTGGATTGATGAAAAAGCGGTTGTACTAGAATCACTAACAGCGATGAAACGAGCAGGAGCGGATTTAATCATTAGCTACCATGCCAAAGATGTGGCAAAATGGTTGCAATAAAAGAAAGGATGAATCCTTACAATGAAATCATTTAATCATTCCATTGATACTTATAAAGAAGCGATAGATTTATTACCTGGTGGTGTAAATTCTCCAGTTCGTGCTTTTAAGTCGGTTGGTATGAATCCAATTTTTATGGAACGTGGTAAAGGATCGAAAATTTATGATATTGATGGAAATAGATACATTGATTATGTATTAAGTTGGGGACCGTTAATTCTTGGGCATGCACACCCAAATGTAGTAGAACAGCTGAAAAAAGTAACTGAGAACGGAACGAGTTTTGGCGCACCAACGATTTTAGAAAATGAATTAGCCAAATTAGTGATTGATCGTGTACCATCGATTGAAATGATTCGTATGGTTAATTCTGGTACAGAAGCGACCATGAGCGCATTACGTTTAGCACGTGGCTATACAGGTCGAGATAAAATTCTGAAATTTGAAGGTAATTATCACGGACATGGTGATTCGCTTCTAATTAAAGCTGGGTCAGGCGTAGCGACACTTGGTTTACCAGACAGCCCTGGTGTTCCAAAATCTATTGCAACGCACACCATTACTGTTCCTTATAATGATTTAGAAAGCGCGACATATGCATTTGAACAATATGGTGATGATATCGCAGCAGTAATTGTAGAGCCCGTATCTGGTAATATGGGGGTAGTTCCACCGTCCGAACAATTTTTGCCAGGGTTACGTCAGCTAACAGAACAATACGGTTCAGTATTGATTTTTGACGAGGTAATGACTGGTTTTCGAGTTGGTTATCATTGTGCTCAAGCGCATTTTAATGTTATACCAGACTTAACTTGTTTAGGAAAAGTTATTGGTGGAGGACTCCCAGTTGGTGCGTATGGAGGAAAACGTGAAATAATGGAGAAAGTAGCACCTACTGGTGATATTTATCAAGCGGGTACACTATCTGGTAATCCGTTAGCTATGACGGCTGGATTAGAAACTCTAAAAGCAATGGACAAGCCTGCTTATCACAAGTTGAATCAGAAAGTAGATCGTTTAATTGAAGGATTTATGCATGCCGCAAACGATTTTCAAATTGAGTTACAAGTAAATCGTGCAGGCTCTATGGTTGGCGTTTTCTTTAATGATCAACCAGTAGTTAATTATGAAACAGCGAGCAAATCAAATGTAAAACGATTTGCCAGCTACTATCGCCAAATGATAGAGCAAGGTGTGTTTCTTCCTCCTTCACAATTTGAAGGCTTGTTCTTATCAACCGCACATACAGATGAAGATATTGAAGAAACGATCAAAGCAGTGCGTACTGCTTTTGAATATATATCGAAAGAAGAAACTGTTTAACATTTTGAAGAACTGTTTTGCTGAGAATTTTTTTGAACAAGTGAGCTATGCTTTTTTTGGATATGTAGCGAGGCTAAGTTACCGTTTAGGATGATTTTTTGCGATGGCGGTAACTTAAAGTTGTTCTAGGTTACCGTTAGAGAGGATTCGTAGCGATATCGGTAACTTAGAGCCGTTCTAAGTTACCGTTTGGGAAGATAAATAGCAAATACGGTCACTTAACGGTACTGTTTTACCGTGCAAATCATGATGAAAGTGATTTTTATAACCTTATTCATCAAAATCCCTTCACCCAAAATAATTTTGACTTTGAATTTAATACAATTTGCAGAAAAGCAGCTATCAATATAACAAGATAGCTGTTTTTTTAATAGATACTTTATTGATTTTATAAGCTAACAAAATCTTTACGCAATTATGCTAATGCGATGTATGTAGTATAAAGGCATTTAATACCTATTGAAATGGGGAACTTTTTATAAGTATTTACTGTCAATATTATAGAGAATAGTTATGGTTAAAGAACGACATTCCGAGTAGTAGCAACAAGATACTTAAAAAACTACCTTTATTGGTTTCGTGGGCTCGATTAATGAAAAGATTTGACATTTGATAAATGTGTAGAACAAATGCTTATATAAGCGTGTCAAAAATCAAATTATAGGAATGTTCAGATGTTGAAGAGTGCATAAAAAAGCCCGTTCTCTTTAGGATAGATTTAATTTTTTCTTTACAAAATGTGCAATGGCCATTGCGAGTGGTGGGACAAATGGCACAAAAACATTCCAATCGATAGCGAAAAATATTGGTGCGATAATCATAGAACCACCCAAAAACATTGACATAATAGATTTTTTCTTCATCCCATAAACAAATAATAGGAATCCAATAGCTATGAATATTAAAAAAGTGACATACAACCAATTCATAGTATAACCTCCAATTCATAGTATAACCTCCAATTTATTCGTAAACTAAGTCTCTAGTTATATTATACATCAGTCATCATAAAAATTATAATTTACATTAGAAGGTGATTGGATCACCTTCTAAATGAAAATTAAAGAAACAGAAGAGATAAATGACATTGATTATGGAATATTTATTAGATCGGGTAAAGACAACACGGATGTTTATGATATTTATATTCAACAAACGGGCGTAAGGATCAAAAATAAAATTGTACTATGAAAATAATGAGGGGATGAGTATATGTATCGAAGTTGATATTATTAGCGTTTTTATTACTGTTTTTGGTAGCTTGCGGTGTAAAGGATTCCAAAACATTTACTTTTTCTGAAGAGACAGAAAACTGGTCAGCAACATTAAAAGTTACTCAAACTAGTAATGATTTTGAAAATCAGGAACTTGTACTTGAGTATACGGGAGATGATGTTAAATCTGTTGGAGAAATTGCTTATCGTATAGATAGTGTTGGTAGCTTTGATGGAAACGGCGTCACATTAGACGATAATGGTGTTCTTATAGTGAATGGTGAAGCAAACCCAACGAATGCAAAAGTTACTGAAAATACAAAGGTCGAAGTGACAGTAAAATGGAATAATAATTCGGAGTCATTTAAACTAGATATGGATATGAAAATAGAGGTTAAACAAAAAGAATAGGCAATATAAGAAATAACTATTTTTACTACATTACAATCAGCTAACTTAGTAGTAACGTTAAACTGAAAAATTCTTTTTATCTGAAAGGAAGAGATATTTGGAAAACAGAAAAATCACAGTATTGATATTATTTTTTGTTTTAAGTTCTTCAATGGTAAGTAGTATGGATTCACTTAGTCATACGTTTAAGTCAATTTTTTATGGTGTTGCTATGACCGTGTTAATTGTAGTAGGGGTAATAAGTTTATATCGGTATTTTACAGATATTAAACGCTAATTTAATTAGGACCAGTCGATCAAAAAATTCTTTAATAAAAAGGTGTTTTTCTTATGAAAAAAATTAATATGCGCTCTTTCATATCTTCATTCGTTTGCATTTTTTTGTTTTATATCGTTTCTTTTTCAAGCCCTATTGATTACTCTGTTCTAAATTTCCATCCTTTAAATTTGGTCTTAATTATTACTCTAATAACGTTAGTTTTCGGTGTAATAGGCTTTGCTGGTATTCAAGATTGGAAAGGGATGGCGATGAGTGTAACTACCGTCATTCTTACATTGGGATTATCAGTGTTTTTAGCATTCGTATTGTTTTTCGGAAATTTTATTAAGCTAGCATTTTCGTTAATATAGGATCTGTCCTTATATAGACAACTAACAAAGAAGGCGAAATGGAAGATGTATAAAATCATTGTTACGTTATTAACTACCTTATTCTTTTTAACGGGTTTTATCGAGAATGAAGCAAATAATAACAACGAAAATGTAAAAGAAGACACTATAGAATTTTCATATTTAAATAACCTAACAGAAGAAGAAATCTCCGCCTATAAGCTGTTTAAGGAAGACAAAGACATCAGTTATCTCAGATCTTTTTCGTCTGAACACATTGTCTTAGTTTATCTACATTCAGTGGCTAAAAATGATTTGGAAGGCATTTATTCGTTAACCTATCATGGTGAGACAACACCTAATTTTTTAGAATTTAAAAATGAATATTATAAAGAACGTCAATTAAAAGATGAAAACTTAGTATTGACCTTTAGGAATTATGATTCTATTTCATCGAAAGCAGATTCTGTTGATTTGAAAGTTTCATTCGGCTCCATTACGTATCATTTATTTATTGGTGTGAAAAAAGAGCACGATGTATGGAAAGTAAATATGCCCTAGACAGTCTCTTCAACAAACGATTTTAAAATTAATACTATACATAAATAAAGCATTTAGGCACTTAAAAACTTCCTCTCAAAACCTCCTTAAAAATTGTAAATCTCCTCTCCTCTCCTTTACATGTTTTAAGCATATTTCTTGAATAAAATCATATACCTGTAAAAGAGAAGATTGTTTGTCTAATGGTATTTGATTTGGAGAGGAGGAATTTTTGTGTCAGATCATAATCAGAATGTATTTACATTTGAATTAGATGAATCATTAAGATTGAAAAACGGACAGGAAGTAGGGGAGATGATCCATATTTCCTTGGAACCTGAAATTTCTATACAGACATTTTCAGACCACATATCTGTCCGAGGTGTTATGGAATTAAGAGGGGAATATTATGTAGACCTTGATGCTAATCCAGTTTATATTGATGAAACACTTGATATTCGAGAGTACCCTAATCAACGATATTTGGATACAGTTGAACGGCAAGAAGATGGAGTGAATTATTTTGCCCATCAATTTCCTGTTGAAATCTCCATTCCGTCACATCGAGTTTCTAATTTAGATGATGTTTTAGTTGGTATTGAAACGTTTGACTATGAAATCCCAGAACAAAGCAAACTACGATTAAACGCGACTATTGCTATACATGGAATTGATTGTGAAGAACGCAGTGAAGAGCAGGATGAAGATAGTGAATTAGAGCAAGTAGCTGTTGACTTCGATGAAGAAACAAACGATTCAGATACTTTTCGCTTTGAGGTGGCAGAACCAGAAATAAAAGACCAGGCAGAAGAATTAGAAGAATCGGCAGAGTTAAATGAATCAAAAGAAATAGAATCATCGAATGAATCAAGTCAGGAAACAACAGACAATGTAGATAATGAAAAAGCAGGCAGATGGCCAACAAATAAATCGCAATCATTTGCCGACTTTTTTGGTAAAAAAACAGAGCCGATTGAATCATCAGAGTCTTCAGATGAATCCATTGAGTCAGTAGAATCAGTGGAGTCTATCGAATCGATTGAAAGTATAGAAATTAATGAAATGCCATCTGAGGAGTCCTTTGAAACAGAAAGAACAGAAGACGAAACAAGTATTGTTCACTTATTTAACCATGAAGAAGAACAATCTTATACAAAACTACGTATGTGTATTGTTCAAGAATCTGATACATTAGCAACCATAGCTGAACGCTATAAAGTACCAACGATACAGCTTTCACAAACAAATGCATTAGAAAATGATGACTTATCGGCGGGTCAAATTTTATATATTCCTAATAAACGTAAAAAGAAATAAATAATTTAAATTTATCAGGATGAGATTTCCTTGGTAGCTGCACATTGTTGTGTTGTTACCATTTTTTCTTTTAACCTACAAGGAGGTGAAAGGGATCGAGCAATTAAAAGAGGTCTTAAAACATTATGGATTAGAGCAATTTAGAGCAGAGCAAATAACTCCTCGTCTGTGGAAAATATATAGCCAAAACGGAATCTTCGCACTAAAAATGTCGTCACTTACACCGACTACATTAAATAATTGGTATGAGGTCTATCAATTGAGGGAAAAAAGACAGTTATCCTTTATTTTACCTGTATTTCAGAATTTAAAAGGTACTATTTTTACCTTACGTCAATCAGCCATTTATTATGTTATGCCATGGGTGGGTCAACAAGAAAACACACCAATGAATCTTTCCTATAAAGATTTTTTTGGAGTGCTTGGGAGTTTACATGACGTAACAAAACAACGTCATTATGTTAACCTTTCTTTGACAGAAGAACAAATAAAGAGGGATAAGCTTGAAACAGAAAAGAAACTTTCATCACTGGTGGATTATGTTGAGCAAGTAGAGCAAAAACGTTATCTATCTCCTTTTGGGTTAGAGCTCTGTACACAGTTCCATGAGATAGAACCTATATTTCAAAAACTAAATAATTGGTACGATAATTATTTAATAGATATAAAGGAAGAAGAAATCGGATATCAATCGGTATGCCATGGGTTTGCAACGACATCACATTATGTCGCAACTGATGATTATGGTTATCTAATCAACTGGGAGCATACGCATATAGGTGATCCTATGACAGAAATTGCATCCTTCGTTTATTACCAGACAGCTACACACGATACGGACATGTCACAGATCACCCAAGCAATCCCTTATTATGAAAAAAATTATCCACTAACAAATAGTCAACGTGGCTTATTAGCAATTTATTTATTACAGCCTGATCCTTATTTGAAGACCATTAAACAGTACTTTGAGAGGGAAAGTAAACAAATAGAACTAATTCCTTCACTAATCCAAGGCTATCGTAGGTTAATGGCAGGATTAATGGTTCAAGAACAACAGCAAATCGCTCGAGAAAAAATGATTGAAAACAACCAAGAAGAACAAACTTAGATCCACTCTAAATAAAAAGCTACATAAATACCAGTAAATAGCCCAAGTAAGAATACATCTAATGTTGTTGGGAAAAATAATGTACGTAGACATTGAACGATCAAAACAGGTAACATACATCGTTCAATAATGATTAACCAAGTTCGGCACCATGGTGGTAAACGATAACGATAGTAACGACTCATGATTTACACCTCAAATCATTCTTTTGGTGTATAGTATGATTACACTAAATCAGATGTTCTAATTTTACTGTATTTCGTTTATATATTGACTTTTATGCTGAGAATTGTATACAATAACGAATATACAATTGAATCAATTTGAAATGCTAAGAAGAGGAAGAGTACAAAATCGACCCCAACAGAGAAGAAAGCCATTTGCTGAAAGGTTTTCTAGGACTGTCCGTTTTGGAATGTCGCCTCAGATGCAGCTTCTCAGAAATAATAGTAAGAGCAGCCGGTGAAGAATCGTTACATCATTAATGAGTGTGCATGTGTGCTTATTTAAACATGCAAATGAAGGTGGTACCACGGAAACTAGACCCTTTTCGTCCTTTAATTAGGATGAAAAGGGTTTTTTACGTCCATTTCATGTAGAATAGTAGGCTCTATATTAGAAGACGTGGATTCTTTTGTTAGATAAAGCAAAGGGATAGGAATTTTTAAAACATGAGAACCCTAGCAGAGAAAATATACGAGACTCCTGCAAGAACAGCACGAGTCCGAAGATCCACTTGGATGTATGTTAGACTAAGACCGTCACATCCTGTGACAACGTCTAACTGACCCACCTCATGTGGGCCCGAGCCGTGCCTGCGGAAAGCGAGTATATTTTATCTGCGGTTCAAGAATAACCACAATTTTAATTATAAAGTCTTTTATTATAGGTGTTATGGAGCGAACATTACATCACCACTTTTTACAAATAACAAAAAAATGATGGGTAATGATTTTTCATGAAACAGTTTTTAAAGGAATGAAGGAGGATTATAGCGTGGAGCAAAACAATACGAATTTACCACCAAAGTACGATCCAGCAGCAGTTGAAAAAGACCGCTATGATTTCTGGGTAAACGGAAAATTTTTTGAAGCAAGTGGAGATAAAGACAAAGAGCCATTTACAATTGTTATTCCACCACCAAACGTAACAGGAAAATTACATATTGGTCATGCGTGGGATACAACACTTCAAGACATCATTACACGAATGAAACGAATGCAAGGGTATGATGTGTTATACCTACCAGGAATGGATCACGCAGGTATTGCTACACAAGCAAAAGTAGAAGCAAAATTAAAAGAGCAAGGAACAAACCGATATGAACTTGGTCGGGAAAAGTTTCTTGAAAAAGCTTGGGATTGGAAAGAAGAGTATGCTTCCTTTATTCGAGAACAATGGGCTAAAATTGGCTTAGGTTTAGATTACTCAAGAGAACGATTTACATTGGACGAAGGACTTTCAAACGCAGTAAAAGAAGTGTTTGTTTCCTTGTATGAAAAAGGTCTCATTTATCGTGGGGAGTATATTATTAACTGGGATCCAGCAACAAAAACAGCATTGTCTGATATCGAAGTAATTCATGAGGAAGTAAAAGGTCATTTTTATCATATGCGTTACCCGCTAAAGGACGAAGAAGGTGCAATTGAGATTGCGACAACTCGTCCGGAAACAATGCTTGGTGATACCGCGGTGGCTGTAAACCCTAATGATGAACGCTATCAGCATTTGATTGGTAAAAAAGTAATTTTACCGATTGTAGGTAGAGAAATTGAAATTGTAGCTGATGACTACGTTGATATGGAATTCGGATCAGGAGCAGTAAAAATTACACCTGCACATGACCCGAATGATTTTGAAATTGGAAACCGCCACAATCTAGAACGCGTTTTAGTAATGAATGAAGACGGTACAATGAATGAGAACGCTGGTAAATACCAAGGGCTTGATCGTTTTGAATGTAGAAAGCAATTGGTGGCAGATTTACAAGAACAAGGTGTTTTATTTGAAATAGAGGAGCATATGCATTCAGTTGGCCACTCTGAACGAAGCGGAGCGGTAGTAGAGCCTTATTTATCAACGCAATGGTTTGTAAATATGAAGCCTTTAGCAGAAGCGGCAGTAGAACTCCAGAAAAAATCAGAAGAAGAAAAAGTTAATTTTGTACCAAGCCGATTTGAAGGAACGTATCTTCACTGGATGGATAATATTCGTGACTGGTGTATTTCACGTCAATTGTGGTGGGGACACCGAATTCCAGCTTGGTATCATAAACAAACTGGTGAATTGTATGTAGGGAAAGAAGCACCAGCAGATATCGAAAACTGGGAACAGGATAGTGATGTGTTAGATACTTGGTTCTCTTCTGCTTTATGGCCGTTTTCAACATTAAATTGGCCAAATGCGGAAGGTGAGGATTTTAAACATTTCTTCCCAACAAGTGTATTAGTAACTGGTTATGATATTATTTTCTTCTGGGTAGCAAGGATGATTTTCCAATCGCTTGAATTTAATGATGAACGCCCATTTAAAGACGTGTTAATTCATGGTCTGGTTCGTGATGCAGAAGGAAGAAAAATGAGTAAGTCATTAGGAAATGGTGTTGATCCAATGGAGGTAATTGACCAATATGGTGCAGATGCCTTACGTTACTTCCTGGCAACAGGCTCTACACCTGGACAGGATTTACGCTTCCAATATGAAAAAATCGAATCAACGTGGAATTTTATTAATAAAATTTGGAATGCTTCTCGATTTGTTTTAATGAATTTAGAAGGATTAAAGTACGAAGATATTGACTTGTCAGGTGAAAAGTCAGTTGCTGATAAATGGATTTTAACACGCTTAAATGAAACCATTGAGCAAGTGAATAAACATGCTGATCGATATGACTTTGGTGAAGCTGGTCGCCATCTTTACAATTTCATTTGGGACGATTTCTGTGATTGGTATATCGAAATGGCGAAGCTTCCATTGTATGGTGATGATGAAGCGGCTAAGCAAAAGACAAGATCGATCCTTGCTTATGTGTTAGATCAAATCATGCGAATGCTTCACCCGTTAATGCCTTTTGTTACGGAAGAAATTTGGCAGCATCTACCTCATGAAGGAGAATCTATTACGCGTGCTGCATGGCCGGTTGTTCGTCCAGAATTACATGATGCGCAAGCTGCAGAAGAAATGAATCGTCTTGTTGAGATTATTCGTTCTGTTCGTAATATTCGTGCGGAAGTGGAAACACCAATGTCTAAACAAATTGTGCTCTTTGTAAAAGCTGGAGATGAAACCATTGAATCACAATTACAAGCAAATCGTCATTATCTAGAGCGATTCTGTAATACAAGTGAATTAACTATTGTTACAGAGGTAACTACACCAGAAAAAGCAATGTCAGCAGTAGTTACTGGGGCAGAGCTGTATTTACCTATTGAAGGTTTAATCGATATTGATAAAGAAATTGAACGATTAAATACTGAATTAGATAAATTAAATAAGGAAGTAGAACGTGTTCAGAAGAAGCTTGGAAATGAAGGTTTTGTTAAAAAAGCACCTGAAAAAGTAGTAGAAGAAGAACGTCAAAAAGAAAAAGACTATCTCAACAAACGCGAGAAAGTTAAGGAACGATTACAAGAGCTAAAAGGTTAAAATTAAAACCCAAGTGGATTGACCCGCTTGGGTTTTAATTTAATGAGGATAAAAATGATTGTTTTCACTCATTTGTTTTTTCACGATCCAAGTCATAATATGTTCAGCAATGTTCACTCCTGTATAATCATAAATATTCTTAATATGTGCACTGGTGTTAACTTCACAAACAATCGGTTCTTCATTTTCATCATACAACAGGTCCACTCCAGCAAAATCTGTGCCAACCGCTTGTGCAGCATCAATTGCTAGTTTTTTTTCCTTATCAGTAGGTAAGTGTGCTTTCACTGTACTTCCGATCGCAACATTTGCACGAAAATCATCTTGAGCCGTGCGTGCTAATCCAGCAACTACCTCATTTCCTACTACATAAATACGCAGATCTCTCCCATAACTAGAATAAATGAATTCTTGGAATAAAAAAGGGCGATCGGCAATTTCTTGTATTTTCTCATCCAACTGCTCTCGACTGTGAATCAAATATACTTGTTGACCATAAGAGCCATAACCTTCTTTAATAATAAAAGGGTATTGAAAAGTTTCTTCTAATTGATGAAAGGGAGATAACTGTATTGCTTTTTCTTTAGAAAATATTTTTGGTGCAATGACTGTTTTTGGAATTGCAATACTAGCTTGGTTTAACACAGGATACATGTCGACTTTATTATCGCAGGTGGCAATCGCTTGTGCTGAATTAAATACAGGTATACCAATCGCTTCTAATTGTTTAGCCAACGCAATATCTTTGTCAATAAAAACAACGAAATCAGGCTTCTGTTGGTAATTTAGCGTATCAATTAACGGCTTATCCTGCTCTAATAATACGAAAACCTCATTGTTTTTTCGTTGCTCCATCGTAATACCAAGTTTTTTGCCCGCATCATATATCCACTGTGAAAAAGTGAGGAATGCTTCACTTTGTAAATGTCCATTATAAACAACCCATCCATGCATGGCCTCCAATCCTTTCTTGTGATGATTTGATATACTATAGTATATTATGACGGAAAAACAATGGTAATGGAAGTAGGGATCATATGATACAAACAATACAACAAGTCAATCAATTTTTAGATAAACGAGAAACAATAGGAATTAAACCTGGATTACAACGAATAAAACGATTGTTGAAGGCATGTAACCATCCCGAAAAGAAGCTAAAGGCAATTCATATTGCAGGTACGAATGGAAAAGGTTCAACGCTAGCGTTTATGGCATCCGCATTACAGCAAGCTAATTACACTGTGGGAACGTTTACTTCTCCATCATTAACAACTCGAAATGAAATGATTCAATTGGATGGACAATCAATTACTGATGAATCATTTATTAGATATTTACTTTTATTACTAGAGGAAATCGAACGTTTAGATTTGAAAGGAGACCCGCCAAGCTCGTTTGAAATCATTGTGGTTGTTGCGCTCAATTACTTAAAAGATCATGCTGATATTGCTTTAATTGAAGCGGGAATGGGTGGAAAGGATGATGCTACTAATGTTGTAAAGCCAATTCTTAGTATTATTACAACGATAGGAAAAGACCACCAGCATTTTTTAGGTAATTCCTATGAAGCGATTGCATCACATAAAGCAGGTATTATAAAAGCGCAAACCCCAGTCATTATAGGTGAATTGCCAAAGCAAGCAGTCTCAGTAATCAAAACGATTGCACAGGAAAAAAGAGCACCACTTTTTCAACTCGGTGTTGAATTTTCCTATCAATTAGAAAATAACAAAAACCCATTTCATTTCATAAATGCGAATCACCGCTTTCCTGTCTCTTTAGGAACAAGAGGTGTCTATCAGATACATAATGCAACGTTAGCCGTGCAAGCATTATTACAATTAAATGAAAGTAATCTAAGTCTTACGAAGCAATCTATTTTGACAGGGATTGCAGATACTAGCATAAGTGGACGGTTTGAACAGGTGTTAGATCAGCCATTAGTTATTGTAGATAGCGCGCATAATGCAGAGGGTATTGCACAATTTATTCAATCAATTAGAGCATATTATCCAAGTGAAAAGAAACAATTAATCATGGCGATGTTCAAGGATAAACCGATTGAAGAAATGATTCAGCTAGTCGATCCGGTATTTGATCAAATTATATTTACTAGCTTTGATCATCCACGTGCTGCAAAAGCAATTGATTTATTTCATGTTTCGACAAACGAGAATAAACAGGTGATGGAAGATTATCGAGAGGTACTAGATCATTTGAAAAATCAATCGATGATGACATGTATTACAGGTTCATTAAATTTTGTCGGAAAATCAAGAAAAAAAATACAAGGAAATAAATGAGAAAACACCGGTAATATGATATAGTTAAAAAAGTTCATATTTTTATACTTTAGTATGTACAAATAGGTTCTAATGTACTATATTAAATGTAAGTACTGGTAAAAAAGGATGAATTAAAGTTGAGAAAACTATATCGTTTTCGAATCAATCAATCTGTTTTACGTGAAGAGAAGGCTATGACTCTAGTAGAAGTCCTTGCATCTATCTTACTGTTATCCATTATTATTGTTACATTCTTAACTTTTTTCATTCAATCTAGGAAAACAGTAGACGTATCGGACGAGATAAGTGATGCGACTTATATTGCGCAGTCAGAAATAGAGAATACTTATCATATTAGTCAAACGATGTCTTTTTTAGATGGAGTGAATCAATTAAAGACCGAAACAGATACATATGATGATTCGTCTGGTCAGCATAAGTTCACTAAAACAGTAGACTCGAATAAAGTGAAAATTAGTATTGCAGTAGCGGAAGACGGAGAAGATCAAGTAATTAGTGATAAGTTAAAAAATGTACTTGTTCATGTATACGACCTATCAGGTAAATTGAAAGGTCAAATGGAAACAAAAATCCTTTGGGAAGAATAGTAGGTGTTTTCCATGTGGAAGGAGCAAAAAGGTATCACGTTAGTAGAGTTATTAGCGGTTCTATCTTTAATGTCAATCATTATTATGCTAGTAGGTTCTGCTATGATGTTTGGTCAAAAGCAATACAAGAACCAAACAGAAATGATTGAACATCAGGATCAGGTTCGTTATGTCATGGCAACGATAACGAAAGAAGTACGTTCACACAATCCTAGTCAAGTAAGTGTCACGGATGATGTGTTAAACATTGGTTCAGATAGCTATGAATTCAGTGCCCCACATGTATTGAAAAATGGAACTTCAATTAGTGATGAAATTGGATTATTTGAAATAAAAAAAAACGATCTAGAGCTTGACATTGCGATTGCCAGTACAGCAGATGCAGGAAATGAACAACAGCGCTTATCAACAATAATATACCTTAGGGAGTAGGTGAGGATCGGTGTTGTTTTTTAGTAAACTACGATTAAAAGAAGAGAATGGTTCCATATTAGCTACTGTATTAATGACGTTGACTGTATTATCTTTATTAGGTATAGCATTAGCTACTGCATCATTTGCCAATGTAAATTTGTCCAGTGTTGATCGTGCCTACCAGTCAACTTTTTATATAGCAGAAGGAGGAGCGAATCAAACGTATGCATCGATAGAATCAATTGTAAATGATGTGTACGATAGTACTAGTAATCAAGCAGAATTTTATACGACGTTTAATAATAAGTTAGACGAATTAGATAACAAAGTACTGACTAACTTTTCTAGCATATTTAAGGACAACCCCTCAGCGAACATTTCCATCCAAGAGCTAAATACTTCAAATCCTAGAAACTATCAAATCATTTCAGAAGGTGTAATCGGCGAAAGAACACGTACGGTTACACGTCCATTTCAGATTAATTGGACATCAGGAAATGTACTGAATATCCCAGACAGAGCAGTAGCGATCGTTAAAAATAATATTCATTTATCGGGTTCATCAACTTTAAACGGAAATGTTTATGTTGAGTCTTCTGATTCAAATACGATAAATATGAGCGGTGGGACATCAATAACTGATGGAGCGGCATATGTGCCAGAATCAGCGGTTAATCATGCTTTGAATGATGCAGGAGGAACACCACCGATAGTAAAACCAAATACGAATATATTACCTTGGATAGAATATCAGCGAATTGTGGATTCGTTTCCAATTTTCCCTTCTTATACTCTAGCGACAAGTGAGAAGTTTGAAAAAGTTGATGTCAATGGAAATCTAAATATAACTCAAAATCATACATTGAATTTATTGGAAAATATTTCCTTTAACAGCATTTCAATAACGGGCGATAGCACGTTGAAGATTAATACGAACAACCAAAATGTTGATATTGTCGTTGATAATCTAAATGTTCCTGGTGGACATATAGAGATTATTGGTACAGGGACAATTGATTTTTATGTTAAAAATATTTTTTCGATGGGCTACGGTGAAATCAATGGTGGAGGTGCAGTTAACCAAGTAAATGTCTATTTGGCAGGAAATAATAGTGTGAATTTATCAAGTAGTACAAAAATTATAGGTTCATTATTTGCTAAAACTGCTAATGTAACATTAAAAGGTGGTGGTGGTTTTAAAGGATTTATTGTTACTGGAGGTAACAATGTAACCTTTGATGGAGGTTCTTTTTCCAATCTATTATTACTAGCCCCTAACGCTAATATTAAAGTGGGAGCCGGAGCAATGATAACCGGAACATTAATTGGTAATTCACTAACTGGTAGTGGTGGAACTGGTGTTACATATAAAGATATGTCAGGTGAATTTCCTTTTGGATCAGCTGATTCACCATCTGATGATGATTTAATTACGAAAGAACCATCGGTAGAGATAGATTGATGTAGAAATTTAACATAGAATGAGGTGTCATATGGTTACCCGAACGAAACGAAAACTCGGTGATGTTTTAAAAGAGCACGGATTAATTACAGAGCAAGAAATCATTCAGGTGCTAGAACAAAAGAAGCCAAAGCAGAAGTTAGGCGATGCATTAGTTGAACAGGGATATATCACTGAACGCCAACTGTTAGAAGTATTAGAGATTCATCTAAAAATAAACAGTGTTTCATTATATCGATTTTCAATTGATGACGCGATGATGGAATTAGTTCAAAAAGAGTTCGCGAGACAATATATTTTATTACCGATTGAACAACGCGAGAATGTGTTGACGGTTGCGATGAATGATCCACTAGACTATTACGCAATTGACTATTTGGAGCTTTCTACTGGTTTTATCGTAAAGCCAGTCATTGCAACAAGAGACGATATTCTCCAAGCCATCAATAAATATTATGATATGGGTAATGTCTATTCAGATGAAGAAATGGATGCTGAGGACGCGCCAGCTGTTAGAGTACTAGATCAAATACTACAAACCGGCGTAACGATGAAAGCAAGTGATATTCATATTGATCCGACTGAAACAAAAGTGGTCATTCGATATAGAGTAGACGGCATGTTACGTTCTGAAAAAACAGTCCCAAGAAGACTGCAAAATGCACTAATTGCACGTGTGAAAATTTTATCAGAATTAAACATTACTGAGACGAGGTTACCACAAGATGGGCGGATTCGTTTAATGATTGATACAAAACCAGTTGATCTACGAATTTCCACACTTCCAACTGTTTTTGGTGAAAAAATTGTTATTCGAATATTAGATTTATCTAATATTTTTAAGACGTTAACAGAGCTTGACTTCTCAGAAGGAACGTTAACTCAATATAGGGAAGCGATCAAACAGCCATCTGGGTTAATTTTGCTAACAGGGCCAACTGGTTCTGGTAAAACAACGACGTTATATGGCTCGATTAATGAACTTAATCAGGAAGATGTCAACATTATTACGATTGAAGATCCAGTCGAATATCAGCTTGAAGGCATTAATCAAGTTCAAGTGAATAGTACTGTTGGCTTGACATTTGCTAAAGGACTTCGATCTATTTTGAGGCAAGACCCGAATATTATCATGGTTGGGGAAATTCGAGATAGAGAAACAGCTGAAATTGCTATTCGATCGGCGCTTACTGGACACTTAGTTTTTAGCACCTTGCATACTAATAGTGCAATTGCTGCTATTCCGCGTCTTTTTGATATGGGTGTTGAGCCTTATCTTGTCGTATCTGCACTATCTGCTGTTATGGCTCAGCGCTTGGTGAAAAAGGTATGTCCTGATTGTAAAAAAACACGACCGATATCTGAAATGGAAAAACGGGTACTTGAAAATCGTTTTATTGAAATAAATGAAGTGTATGAAGGGGGAGGCTGTGATAGTTGTAGACATACAGGATATCGAGGACGATTAGCAATTCATGAATTGTTAGTCATTGATGAAAAAGTAAAAAATTTAATGATGAATCAATCGAATATGTCTGAAATAAAAGCCTATTTAAAAGATAATCAGATGCGATTTTTATTAGATGATGGATTATTAAAAGTGAAAAATGGATTGACAACAATAGATGAAGTATTACGAGTAGCAACGGAAGAGTAGGTGATTCATGTGCATTACAGCTTAGAAGATTTGTTAGTATCAGCGTATCGAAAGAATGCTTCAGATATCCATTTAACAGTTGGTTCACAACCAATATTTCGAATTGATGGAAGACTGCAACCTTTCGGTGAAAATAAACTAAAGCCAGAAGATACGGAGAGAATGACAAAAGAAATTCTAACAGAAACATTATGGGATAAGCTAATGAAAGAACGAGAGCTTGATTTGTCACATGGCGTGAAGCAAGTTTCACGTTTTCGAATGAATATTTATTTTCAAAGGAATTGCCTTTCGTTAGCGATACGTACAATACCGACAGTAATTCCGTCAATTGATTCGTTAAACCTTCCGGATGTGATGAAAGAAATTGCGCAATTATCCCAAGGCTTAGTATTAGTAACTGGGCCAACAGGCAGTGGAAAAAGTACATCATTGGCTTCGATGATCGATTATATGAATCAGCGTATGAATCGGCATATTATCACTTTAGAAGATCCAATTGAATATTTACATCAGCATAATCATTGTCTCATCGATCAACGCGAAATTGGCTTTGATACGATCAATTTCCAAAAAGGTTTACGTGCGTGTTTAAGGCAAGATCCCGATGTCATTTTAGTAGGTGAAATGAGAGATTTAGAGACAATATCAACCGCTATAACAGCTGCAGAAACAGGGCACTTAGTTTTAGGTACTTTACATACAACAAATGCAGCATCTACCATGGATCGAATTATTGATGTGTTTCCAGCGCATCAAAAAGGACAAATCAGAATTCAACTAGCAAATGTGCTTGAAGCAATTATCTCACAACGATTGTTTCCGTTGTTAAAAGGGTCTGGAAGAATAGCAGCAACTGAAATATTAATTAATACACCTGCGGTAAAAAATTTGATTCGTTCAGAGAAAATGCATCAAATACCGAACACAATGCAAACGTCAAAAGAATTTGGCATGCATACGATGTCAATGGATATCAAACGGTTGTTGCAACAAGGCATGATAAGTGAAAAGCATGCTGCGGCATATGTGAAAATTTAAACGATTGATTCCTTGCTTGTGATGAAAGAAGGTGAAATGGATGAAATATTTTTCTTATAAAGCAAAAGATTTAAAGGGCAAATTAATTAAAGGCAAGGTGAATAGTGAAACAAAAAAAGAAGCAATGAGACATTTACAAGCGAATGGTCTTATCTTGTTTGAACTAAAAGAGTTGAATCCAATTCTTTACAAAGATATTTATATAGGAAAACCGATTAAAAACAAAGATTTTGTCATTTTTTTACGACAGTTTGCTACGTTAATTGATGCGGGGATTACATTAGTTGAAGCAACAGTCATCCTACAAGAGCAAACAAATAGTAAACCGTTAAAAAAATCATTAAACCAAGTACAATATTCACTTGAAGAAGGAAATAGCTTGTCTAATGCCCTAGCAGAATTTCCGCGGTTATTCCCAGAATTATTTATTAGTATGGTACGAGCTGGCGAGGTGAGTGGTAACTTAGATGAAATATTAAATCGAATGGCAAATTACTATGAAAAACAATATCAATTACGACAGAAAATTATTACCGCTTTAACTTATCCAATCGTTGTGGGAATAGTGGCGATTGTTATTACTATATTCTTATTAGCTGTTATTGTACCGATATTCACGAATATGTTTCTGTCATTTGACCAAGAGATTCCAACTTATACGCAAGTTGTTTTACAGATTAGTGAGATTGTCCAATCATACTGGTGGGTCTTATTGCTCATCACTTTACTTAGTGTCATTATTGTTCGGCTATTAAATAAAAATCCAACAATGTCATACTATTTTGATGTAATGAAATTAAAAATGCCGATATTTGGAGTTTTTATTCAAAAAGCACTATTAGCTAGAATGACACAAACACTGAGCTCATTATTAAATAGTTCTGTTCCAATTCTTCAAGCTGTGTCTATTACGGAAAATGTGATTGAGAATAAAGTAATGAAGCAAGTTCTTCAACAATCGAAGGATTCATTAGAGAGTGGTGAATCAATAACAGAGCCGATGAAGAACCATTGGATATTTCCTAAATTAATTACTCAAATGATTACTGTGGGAGAGCGTACAGGTTCAGTAGATGCCATGCTAAAAAAAGTATCAGAATTCTATGAACAAGAATTAGATGAAAGCTCAGATAAACTAAAGTCATTAATAGAGCCAGTGATGATTATTTTCCTAGCTTTTGTCGTAGGAGCAATTGTTTTGTCGATTGTTATCCCGATGTTTAGTTTGTTTGAAAATATCTAAAAAAAGTATAAAATATAGTATTAAAGTTATAGACATTTACCATGTTTATAGTATAATAGTAATTGTTATGAAATAATATAGGAGTGAAGAAGATCTATCTTTATTTGGGCACTTGGATAGATTGGAGCTAGTAGTGCAACCGACTGACACCATGAATGTACTAGATGATGTGAGTCTTTTTTTTATACAAATTAGGGGAGGTAAGGAAATGGTAAACAAGTTGAAGAAGGTATTACGTAGTGAGAAAGGTTTTACATTAGTTGAGCTATTAGCAGTAATCGTTATTCTAGCAATTATCGTTGCAATTGCTGTACCTGCTATTGGTAATGTGATTGAATCAGCGGAGACTAATGCAAGTGAAGCAGAAATAGAATTAGTTCTAGATGCAGCAAGGTTAGCAGATGCTGAGGGCAATTTTACTGATGGGATGTCAGTGGCTGATTTAGTTACTGGCGGATATTTAGAGGACGATGGTGAACTACCAACTGGAACAATTAGTTTCGTTGAGGCTAGTAATACGTATGAATTAAAATGAGGTTAAATCAGCTAATATTTTCAGAGATCCCTTATGTAAGGGGTCTCTATACATATCTAGGAGAATAGGATGGAGCTTATTATTACAATTATATTATTTATATTCGGAAGTGTGTTTGGTTCGTTCTTTAACGTTGTGGGTTTACGAATCCCAACAAAAAAATTTTTAGAGTCAGAACGATCGTATTGTCCTCGATGTGGTAAAAACTTATCTTGGTATGAATTATTACCGATCATTTCATTTATACGTCAAGGTGGGAAATGTAGAGGCTGTAAAACAAGCATTTCGTTAATATATCCTGTCATTGAACTATTTACAGCTTCACTATTCGCGCTTAGCTACTATTTAATAGGTTTCAAAATAGAATTACTTATGGCACTATTGTTAGTTTCAATATGTGCGATTATCATCGTTTCTGATATAAAATATATGCTAATCCCCAATAAAATTTTGCTGTTTTTTTCCCCATTCATCCTATTTATGCGAATCCTGTCACCGCTTGATCCATGGTGGTCTCCGATTGTTGGCTCGCTGATAGGATTTATTATGATTTTTCTTATTATTATTAGTAGTAAAGGAGGAATGGGTGCAGGAGACATGAAGTTATTTGCTTTACTAGGTTTAATTGTTGGATATCAAGGTGTGTTATTGACGTTTTTCATTGCTACATTAATAGGTACTGTTGTTAGTGTGATATTACTTATAAGAAAAAAAGTAGATCGCAAATCACCGATACCGTTTGGGCCGTTTATTTGTGTAGCTGCTTGTATTACTTACTTTTTCGGACAAGATATGTTGAACTGGTATATGACATCATTTTTTTAAGGACGGATGAAAATGGGACTTCTCAAAAAGGATCGAATTAACTTGATGTTAACAGATCATGTTGTTCGTTATCTATATCAAAATAATCAAACAAGTGATCATGGCGAGATTAAACTCGAGCCTGGTTTAATAGAAGATGGAAAAATCATTGATAAGCCTCGATTCATAGGTGTTTTAAAAGCTTTAGTCAAAGAAAAAAATTGGAGGAACAAAGAAGTAGCCTTTTGCGTACCTGACGCTTTTGTTACGTTACGTGATGAAGCTGTTCCGAAGCAATTAAGTGGTGAAGAAATAAAACAATATATCGAAATGGAATTAGATAACTCAATTCGTTTACCATTTAAAAATCCTGTCATTGATTATGAAATAATTAAACAAGAGGAAGATTTAAGCCATATTTTACTTTTTGCATATCCAAAGGATCGCTTAGAATCATACATAGATGTGTTTCATCAAGCCAATTGCAAGTTGACGATCGCAGATTTTTCTTTCTTATCTGTCTATCGGGTTTTTGCTACACATGATTTAATCAACAAAGAGGCGCATCTGTTATTGATTCAGTGGAGAAAAGCCGATATCGTTTTGACAGTGTTTCATAATGATCGCCCTATCTTTAATCGACATATTTATCTTGAAGGAGCTAGTGTGTCTAACAATTATCACCAAGAAGAAGATAATGCGTCAAATTCAATCGATCAAGAACCTTTTCAAAGTATAGTAGAAGAACAATTTGTCACCATTGAGCGTTTCATGGATTTTTATCAATATTCGATTACGAATAACAGTGCGCAAATTGATCGTATGGCGTTAGCTGGTGATTCTAAGTACCATTTGAAAATAAAAAGTTTATTAGAGGAAAGATTTAATTTAAGTGTTCAGACACCATTAAATAATCAAGAGCTTCCATTAGAGTATACGGAACTGTATGGCCTAACGTTAAGAAAATAATTCTTTTTATTCCATATTAAACGTTAAGGAGATCAATCATATGATAGAAATTAATTTAGTTGAAAAGAAAAAAACGAATGCATCTCCGTATGTCTTAATCGGGATTTCTATTATAAGTGCGTTACTGATAGGTATTGGTTTTTTTCTATATCAAAATTATTTAGATAGTAAACAAGAATCGCTAATGAAGGTAAGAACCAAGAATAGTATACACCTTAACGAAATAAGTCAGGAAAGCGAAGTGATTCAAAAAGTAAATGTGTTAGAAAGGCATATCGAGCAATTACAAGGCGTTATTTTTCCAAGTGCTTATGTAGTACAGCAAGCCCATTCCATACTACCAGATCAATCCTCTATCGAGCATTATATGTTTACAATAACAGATGGTCTAAGGGTAAGTGTAAAGGCGGAATCAATTGACGATACGTCAAAATTTGCTCAAGCAATGCGTGGTTTTGCATTTGTCGAACAAGCTGATCTAGTCGAGTTGGAACAAATAGAGGATGAATACTTAGCTGTGTTTACGTTCTCCATTAACAAGGATTCTTTATTAAAGGAGGCTGATTAATGTGATTATAGAATGGAATAGAAGATATTCAGTGGCCTTAATTTTTATTGTGCTTATGCTTATCCTTGGGGGAATCTTTGGTTTTTATAAATACGTTTACCCTGCCCAAACAGAAGTGAAGCAGTTAGAAGAGGAGATAGCGTCACAAGAAAAGTTAATCAATGAAGTAAAAGATAATCAACAAGCAATCAGTGAAGCAACGGTTCGTAATGAACAATTAGAAAGACAATTGCCAAAAACTATATTGATTGACCAATTATTAGTGGAATTAGAAGATATAGAATCAGCATCCGATATTGCAATCTCAAAAATAGTGGCTAGTGAAGCTAGTGATTTACCAGAATCTTACCCTGCTTTAAACTCACCAAACTATTCGATTGCATTTAGCTCGGATAATTATGATGATATGTACACATTTTTAGACGAATTAACGCATGCAGAGCGAATTTTAGAGATTAACCAGCTTGAGTATGAGCAAAACAGTGAAAATGGAATGAATGCTGTTGTGAACATAACGGCATTTAGCTCTAAATCATAGTGAATGGTGACTTGTTGGATAATGAAAGTAAATAACAGTATTAAAAACGAATGGTAGCTATATCATTTGACGCTTACCTATCAAAACACTGACTAAAAATAAATAGCATCTTAATTTCATTTATTTGAATTTGAGATGCTATTTATAAAAATACTAGTTTTTTTAACTAAAACTATTCTAGAATCAATTTCCCACGTTCCTCAATTGCACTATTAACAAATTTTAAAAAACTTAAAATATCTTCTGTACTATTTGGAAGTACATCTGCGTTTATTTTCAGATGTTCCTTCCAAAAAGGTAAAACTTTTTTCTGTTTATCAACATACATCTCTAAAAAATGCATGCGTAAAAAAATTTCCCAAGAGCCTAAATATGCTAAAAATTCATTTAAATATTTCATGCCCCAATCCCAATAATCATGAGATTTTCTACCACTATTAAATCCTTTAGGCACAACAGCAATATTACCAATTGTGTGCGTTCGAGTAGCAAATTTTTTAAGTTCATCGTTTTCATGAACAAGACCAAAATATTCATAATTATGCAGCAACAAGTTTATCCAAGTATCTCCTTCTTTAACTATTAATTCAGGAAAATTTGAATGATAAAATTTCACATATACCTTATCTATTTCACCATAATTCGGTGGATAGCTATATTTAGATAATATTTCATTCACAGCCCCCACCTCTAAAGAGATCAACTTTCTATTTCTTATTACTCTTTTTGGCAAAAATATTTCTGGATATTCAAGCTGTAAAAAACATTTGTATGTAATCCAAAAAGAATTCATTATATCTTTGTAATCTGTATTGTGATAACCAAATTTACTTTGAAAAATATCTTCTATTATTTGATAGTTTTCTATATGTCCTCTATAAAATTTATAATAGTCCTGTTTTTCGTCCTCATAATTAGTTTGATCTTTTGCATTCAAAATATTTTTAATTGGGTCTAATTCATTAGTAAGCGTCAAATACTACACACGTATGCAACTCAGTCTCCAGATGAGATAATCTTCATAGATTAATTCTCGAAGGAG
>NZ_JBISEP010000025.1:0-46664 GCF_044383835.1 Paraliobacillus sp. JSM ZJ581 | reverse complement strand
GTTCGCTCACTCATTACTTGACTAGCATGTTACTTCTTAACATATTGGTTGTTTTGTTCAGTTTTCAAAGATCAAATGGTGGGCCTGAGTGGACTCGAACCACCGACCTCACGCTTATCAGGCGTGCGCTCTAACCAGCTGAGCTACAGGCCCATTTATTGGAGCGGGTGAAGGGAATCGAACCCTCGACATCAGCTTGGAAGGCTGAGGTTTTACCACTAAACTACACCCGCGTAAATCATAAATGGGAATGATTAAATTATGAGATGGTCGGGAAGACAGGATTTGAACCTGCGACCCCTTGGTCCCAAACCAAGTGCTCTACCAAGCTGAGCTACTTCCCGTAATGGCGCGCCCGAGAGGAGTCGAACCCCTAACCTCTTGATCCGTAGTCAAACGCTCTATCCAATTGAGCTACGGGCGCTCAGTAAAGCAACACCTTTCAATATAACACATACTAACTTTTAAAGTCAATATTTTTTTGATGCGGTCGAGAGGACTTGAACCTCCACGGGGTTAACCCCCACTAGGCCCTCAACCTAGCGCGTCTGCCATTCCGCCACGACCGCATAAAGTGTCAGCCACACTTTAGTTGATGAGCCATGGAGGATTCGAACCTCCGACCCTCTGATTAAAAGTCAGATGCTCTACCGACTGAGCTAATGGCTCAAAATTACAAAACTACAATTTAATTTCAAGCTTCAAAACAGAAAACCTTCCGAAAACAAATTTGTTTCAAAGGTTTTGTGAAAGAAACATATTTGAATATTAAAAATAAAATGGCTGGGCTAGCTGGATTCGAACCAGCGCATGACGGTACCAAAAACCGTTGCCTTACCGCTTGGCCATAGCCCAAAAATGGCGGTCCGGACGGGACTCGAACCCGCGACCTCCTGCGTGACAGGCAGGCATTCTAACCAACTGAACTACCGGACCGGGCCTATTTGTTACAATATAATAAGTGACCCGTACGGGATTCGAACCCGTGTTACCGCCGTGAAAGGGCGGTGTCTTAACCGCTTGACCAACGGGCCATAAGACATAAAAAATGGCGGAGAAGGAGGGATTTGAACCCTCGCGCCGCTTACACGACCTACACCCTTAGCAGGGGCGCCTCTTCAGCCACTTGAGTACTTCTCCACTGGCTCCACAGGTAGGATTCGAACCTACGACCGATCGGTTAACAGCCGATTGCTCTACCACTGAGCTACTGTGGAATAGTATGTTTTTAAATAACTATCAGCGACGATAAAAATTATACCTTTTAAAAAACAGTTTGTCAACACACTTTTAAAACTTTCATCTCAAAGTGAAATCAAAGTACATTTTGCCAAACCTTTTTTAAATGCTTATATAATTTAACACGAAATATCTGTGCTCGTCAATGGTTTCCAACGAAATACAACATATTTTTTTATATTTCTTTTATAAGCTTGCCATAACATTTGCCACAACAAAACTTTGATGTATTTATTCTACGTTTTCTTCTATACACTTGTTTACATTTAGTACATCTATATTTGTGTAAAAGTTCGCTTTTTAAAGTCGGAAGTGGCTGACAATATCGCGGTGAACCGGTTTTACTTAGCAACCACTTGAAGTCCCTGTCACCATGTTTATACCCTTTTCCTTCAATATGTAGGTGATAATGACACAGTTCATGCTTAATAATCCCTTCAAATTCGCTCATCCCATAGACTGTTAAGTACTTTTCATTCAACTCAATTTTTCGTTGTGATGGTAAATACCTTCCTCCAGTAGTTCGTAATCGAGGATTAAATGCCACAGAATCAATGAAAGGTTTGTCAAAATAAGTTAATGATATACGATTAACTAATTGATGTAATTGTGATGCGTTCATAATCTCCCCCTACATTAAAATAAACCGAAGCAATTAACATTACTTCATTTAATAAAGGTCTTGGACAAATCACGATACAAGTCAATACGTCATAAAGTGTATTATCCTTATTCCTTTTTGACACAGCTCTTGCACGAAGTAAAACAAAAAGCACTTATCATTATACATCTTTTTTATGACCAATTTCCAATATTATATTCACTTCTTTTACTTAAAATACGTTTACTTACTTTATAACGAAAATTTGGAGGTGAAAGGAATGCCAAATTGGTTTAGAAAACAAATGGCCGATGCTTTTCTAACAAAAGATATTTGCCAAATTAAAATGTTAAATCAATGCTGGTTTTTTTATGTGGGTAGAAGGATATCAAAATAATTCGATACCCTTCAATAATTAATCTTCTTTTATCATCGTTAAAGCTATTCGTTGCTTTTGAACGTCAACACGATCTACCCAGACGGTGATTACATCTCCTACAGAAGCAATATCCATTGGATGTTTGACAAAGCTTTTCGACATTTTTGATATGTGAACAAGCCCATCTTGCTTGACACCGATATCAACAAATACACCGAAATCTACTACATTACGAACCGTCCCTTGCAATTCTAGCCCTGATTGTAAATCTTCCATAGAAAGTACATTTTTCTTCAATAAAGGTTTAGCCAAATCATCTCGCGGGTCGCGCGCTGGTGTTCGTAAAGCTTTCAAGACATCAGATAATGTGTGTTTCCCAATTTGCAACGTTTCTAATATATGATCTGTTTCAAGCGTATCTAGTTGTTGTTTAAGTTTATCTGTTCCGATGTCTTCTGATGTACAACCTAACATCTGGAGTAAATTTCTAGTCACTTGATAGCTTTCAGGATGTATAGGTGTTCTATCTAGCGGTTCTATTCCGTCAACGATACGTAAGAAGCCGATACTTTGTTCATAGGTTTTGTTTCCAAGTCGAGGTATTTTCTTTAATTGTTTTCGTTCAGTAAATTTCCCTAACTCTTCTCTTTGCTTAATCACATTGTTTGCTACAGTTTTACTTAGACCGGATACATATTGTAATAAGGAAGAAGAAGCTGTATTAACATTTACACCAACTTGATTTACCACTGTTTCTACAACAAACTTCAATGATTCATTCAAACTTTTTTGACTTACATCATGCTGATATTGTCCGACACCAATCGATTTTGGGTCAATCTTCACTAATTCAGCAAGTGGATCTTGTACACGTCTTGCTATTGATACAGCACTTCTTTCTTCAACTTGTAAGTCTGGGAATTCTTCTCTTGCTAGCTTTGAAGCAGAGTACACACTAGCTCCAGCCTCGTTTACAATCATATACGATACAGATAAATGATGTTTTGCTATTAGATCTGCAATAAATTGCTCGGTTTCTCTCGAAGCTGTACCGTTACCGATAGCAATTAATTCAACAGGATATTTTTTCATATATTCCAATACCATTTTCTCTGCACCTTTTACGTCATGCTTTGGCGCCGTTGGATAAATCACATTAATAGCATGTACTTTACCAGTTTCATTGACAACAGCTAACTTACAACCTGTACGAAACGCTGGGTCTACACCGAGTACTGTCTTTCCTTTTAAAGGCGGTTGTAGTAAAAGGTTCTTTAAATTTTTTGAAAAAATATCTATCGCTTGCTTTTCAGCCATTTCCGTTAATAAATTTCTAATTTCTCTTTCAATAGATGGTTGAATTAAACGTTTATAGCTATCTAATACTGCCTCACCCAAAAACTCTCGGATAACTTCTTGCGCACTCGATTTAATAATTTTACTCTTCAAATAAGATTCTATACTATCAACAGGTGATACAATTGAAACTTTGAGTATTCCTTCTTTTTCACCACGATTAACAGCTAATATGCGATGGGCAACTACCGTCCGAATAGGCTCCTCGTAGGAATAATACATTTCATATACGCCTTTTTCATCGTCAGTTTTGTCTTTTTCTTCTGTTTTAATTATGCCTTTTTTATATGTAGCATCGCGAATATACTCTCTGTATGCTGCCTCATCAGAAATCCATTCTGCAATAATATCATTTGTTCCTTGTAAAGCATCTTCAACTGTTAACAGTTCATCTTCTTCAGATAAATAGGCTTGAGCTTCTGTATGTAAGTCGATATTTTTTTGTTCCCAAATCAGCATCGCTAAAGGCTCTAAACCTTTTTCTTTTGCAACGGTTGCTCTTGTTCTTCTTTTTTGCTTAAACGGACGATATAAGTCTTCTACTCGCTGTAATTGTGTTGCATCAACAATATCTTTACGCAACGATTCCGTTAACTTTCCTTGTTCATCAATTAAACGAATAACTTCCTCTTTACGTTCAGCTAAGTTTAGTGCATAGCTCCATTTATCTTCAATTTGTTTTATTTGCACCTCATCCAGTGCTCCGGTCTGCTCTTTACGATAACGTGCAATAAATGGTACTGTATTGCCTTCTTCTAATAAAGCAATTACTTGTTTAATTGATGGTATGGCAATTGCCGTTTCTGTCGCAACCCATTTCATTAGTCCCTCTTGGTTCCATTCTGCCATCGTGCTACCTCCTAACTATTCCTTATATAGTGTATCAAACAATTTGCTATTTCCCAAGATTAACTCGACTGGAATAAAAAAGCTCTTATCTTTTACGATAAGAACTTTTCAAACTTTATACTTCATAACAAGTAATGTCGTATCATCATCCATAGCATCAGATAAATAATACTCAAATAATTCAGTGATTTTCGACACATCTTTTCCTAAAAAGTAATTAGAGGATAAATCTATAGAATCAACTCCATCAGAAAACATAACAAAAACCATTTCATCTAATAAATTATCACGTAAAACTTTTAACGGTCTCGGAAATCCGGCTAAATAGCCAGCGTTAGGAATGTTTCGTTTTTTTTCTGATTTATTAGAAATCGTCATGATACCAATATTACCAATGGAAGAAAATGTGTATTCTTTATCTTTAAAATCAATTTTTAATATACCTAGAACTACTCCACGCTTACCAATCAATTTTCCATTACACATTTTAACAATCTGTTCTATCGAAGCATCTGCATTTGATTCAATAATATCCATCACTAATTGTGAAGACTCTTTTGCATATTCTCCGCTACCTAAACCATCTGCCAGCGCACAAATAAAGCCTTGATCCGTTTCTTTATAGTAATAACTATCTCCACAATAATAGTTACCTTTTTTAGACTTTTGGAATACAGAGACGTCCATATGTGTTTGTGCCACGTTTATGCTCCTGTTCCATTAGCTTGTAAAGCTTCTCGAAGTTTTTTTAATGCTCGGCGTTGAATTCTTGAAACATGCATTTGAGAAATACCTAATAATTCTCCTGTTTCTTTTTGGCTTCTATTTTCAAAATAAGTGTATTGCAGGATGTTCTGTTCACGTTCCGATAAAATTGGTAAAATTTTCTCGAGTAACATGCGTTGATCCGTCATTTTAAAACCACTATCTTGTTCACCGATTAAATCTAAGATGGAGACTGTACTTCCATCAGAGTCTGCTTCAATTTGCTTATCAACAGAGAGTGCTTTATAACTTTGCCCCATCTCCATTGCTTCTAATATTTCTTCTTCCGATACTTCAAGGTATACTGCGATATCTCTCACAGATGGAGAGCGTTGTTGTTCGGTCATCAACTGCTCGGTTGCTTTTTTAATTTTTGGTCCTAACTCTTTAATTCGTCTTGGGACATGCACACTCCATGTTTTATCACGAATAAACCGTTTAATTTCACCAATAATTGTCGGAATAGCAAACGATTCGAATGATTTACCTAATGTTGGATCATATCTTCTAATTGCCGCTAACAATCCTAGCATCCCTACCTGTACCAGATCTTCATGTATCATACTATTCTTTGCATACTTTCTCGCAATGGAATGTACAAGATCTTGATACATCAAGACTACTTTTTCTTGTATTTCTTCGTCTTTAGGATTTTCTTGTAGATGCTGTATCCATTGGTAAATCTCATCCCCACGTTTATTGTGTGGCTGAGATTTGGTCGTCATCTAATCCCACCTCATTTGCATGAAGGTATTTTGTCATTAGTACAATTACCCCATACTCATTTTTTATCTCTACTTTATCCATTAGTGCATTAATTAAGAATAGACCAAAACCTCCCTCTCGTAGATCTTCAACTGATTCAGACTGGCGATATGGTCCTATTCCTTCTTTTACCTTAGCTAAATCAAAGCTTCCACCATGATCAGCTACCATAACTTCTAAACGATTATCATACAAGCCAAACCCTATCGTCACTTCCCCTTCGTCAGCTTCTTCATAGGCATGTGTTGTCGCATTGGTCATTGCTTCTGAGATTGCGACTTTTAAGTCTTCAATTTCCTCATAAGAAAAACCCATACGATTGGCTACCCCTGATACACTTAGGCGTACGACACCTACATATTCAGGTTTTGCAGGTACTTTTATTTCTACAAAATCAAATCGTTCCATTAATTCCCACCTCGAACTGTTGACTCGATTGTTATAATACTATCTAAACTTGTGATTTCAAATAAACGTCGTACTCGATCTTGAAGTTGAACTAATTTAAGTTTAGAATTATGTTCTTTTGATGATTTTAATGCACTAATAAAAACGCCTAAGCCTGTGCTATCCATATAATTTACCTTTTCTAAATCAACCAAAATTTCCATTCCAGTTCTTTTTGTCAAAGGTAGTAATTGTTCTTTTAAACTCGGCGCTGTATAAGCATCTATTTCTCCAGCCAACACTAAATGTAAAGCGGTCTCTTTTTCAACCAATTCCACATCTAAATTAATATTCATTTAGCTACCTCCAATAATCTTTAATTGCTTAAAACATTACCCTCTATTCATACCAACTAAACCATCTTTTGAATGATGATTAATGTGAAATCATCTCTAAATTGAAATTCTTGTAGTCGTTCAAAATGCTTGTATACTTGCTCCACTGCTTGTTGAGCTGGTAAATGTATGTATGCTTGGATCACTTCTAAAATTTCATCACGTTCAATAAATCGGTCACCAACCCGACATTCAGTCACACCGTCAGTTAGTAGAACAATACGATCATTTTTATTAATTTTCTTCTCATACTGCTGATAAACCGCATTATCTGTAGCACCTAACACTAATCCTTTCGCTTCAATTTCTTCAAATCTCTGATTGTCTGCGTGATAATAAAAACCCGGTTCATGCCCTGCTGAAGCATACGAGAACATTTCTGTATTTGGATTGTATAATCCGTAAAACATGGTAACAAACATGCTTGGATCAACATTTCGTTCTACAACTCTATTTAAATTTTCTAGAATGGCACTCGGATTCCTTTGGCTTTCCGGAAAACTATCCATTGAGTATTTAATCATAGACATTGCTAGAGCTGCTGGTATTCCTTTGCCGATCACATCAGCAATAGCGATACCTAATGTATCATCACGATCAGTTACAAAATGATAATAATCACCGCTCATTTGATTGGCAGCAACGCTAATAGCACCTATCTCTAAACCTTTTATTGTAGGTTTAACAGTAGATAAAAGTGTTTCTTGCATTTTTGCCGCTACAGATATTTCAGATTTCAATTCAGATTGTTTCTCTCTTAAAGTTTGAAATTCTTGATAAGCTAAGCCATATGAAATCATTGCTTCTAATAAAAAGTTCAACGAATCATCTACTTCTTCTGGCAAATCAGGATATAATTCTTTCAAGGCTTTAATATGAACATTTACAATTTCTTCAGGTGAAATATTATGTTGCATGGATAACTTACTAAACTGTTCTGCTTGATAGAGCGCTGTTTCATTTTTAGTTAATAAATATTCTTTTAATAATTTACGATAATGTTCCAAATCAAGTTTAATAGTTTCCAATTAAACACCTCCTAAAACTACCTTACCCACTTTGCTGTTCTAATTTCCGTTCCTTCTCCGTACGTAGAAATAATATCAAAATGATCCATCAATCTTTTCACACCAGGCAAACCTGCCCCTAAACCACCAGAAGTAGAGTAGCCATCTTCCATTACTTGACTAATATCCCTAATTCCAGGTCCGTCGTCTTTTGCGATAATTTCTAGACCTTTATGCTCTAAATCCTCAATAATTTCAAAACAAATCTTACCCGTACCTGCATAAAGATAAATATTTCGAGCAAGCTCTGAAATTGCTGTTGCAATCCGCGCTTGATCTACCGTGCCAAATCCAAGTTCTTTTGCTTTATCTCTTCCTAGCTGCCTAGCACCAACAATATCCCATTCTTTTCTAATGTGTACGCAGGATTTGAAGTTCATCCTCAGTCCTCCATTTCCTGGCGAAGTCTAATCAAACCTTGCTCCAAGTTTAATGCTGTTGGAACGTCCTGCAAATGAATCCCTAAATCAATCAATGTCATTGCCACTGCAGGTTGAATGCCAGTTAAAACTACTCTCGCCCCCATTAAGTCAGACATTGTCACTACATCACCTAACACTTTTGCAATAAAAGAATCAATAATATCAACAGATGTTAGGTCGATGACAACACCAGTTGCCCCGCTTTTATGAATTTTGCTCAATAAATCCTCTTGAAACTGAATCGCTGTTTGATCATCCAAATCAATTTGAATAGAAATTAATAAATAATTATGTAGCTTTAAAATCGGTATTCTCATGTTAATCACTCCTTTTTTAAAGAACTTAGCAGTTGCTCTACAGCCTGCTCTTTTTCCTGCGAATGAATAATCTTTCTATCTGTTAATTCAAGCGCTGTTTCAAACCCTTTTCTTAAGGAACTTTTTGTTGGGAATTTCCCTAAATCAATACCTAAATTAACAATAGTCTGTGCTATCTCTGGTCTAATACCTACCAAGATACAAGTAGAACCAATCAATCTTACTGCTTCTGCAGCCTGAATAATATGATGGGCAACCATAGTATCCACTACTGGCACACCCGTAATATCAATTAATACAACTTCTGCATTATGTTTAATGACGCCTTCCAATAAATTCTCCATAATTAACTTCGCACGTTCTGTATCGATTGTACCGATAAGCGGCATAATGGTAATGTTTTTCATTACAGGAATTAGTGGAGCGGATAATTCTTGTAAAGCCACACGTTGTAAGGAAACAGTGTGTTCCCAGCTTCCTGAATACTCATTTACTAAGCGATTAATAATTGGATCAACCCAACCATCAACCAAGTTTAAAACGGTAGAGAAATACTCTGAATCAATTTGCTCTGATTGACTTAAAATGAAATCAATCGTTACTCGTCTAAATGAATACAGCCCATCAGTGATATAGCTTAAAGGCCAACCTAAATTAATTAGTCGTTCAGAAAAATGTTCTAATTCAGAAGTTAAACCTTGTTTATCTAGGCTAGTAAATATAACATTAACAAATTCACGACTCGTACTTTGAAATAGCTCTTCAGAAATAGCAGATGTATACTCATTTTTTCTTTTTTCCGATATTTCTTCTAACCAGTTTTTAATAATCGTATCACTATTTTCGACAACAATCGACTGTAATTTTCTATGCATCAATAACCCTCCAATTTTAAATCTAATGTTCAATTTATTGTAACACTTTTTTCTGCCTTATTAATAATTTATCATTGTTTTAAAAAAAGAAACAGAATATTTTGTTCTGTTAAATTACAATTCTCCCTATTTTTCAACAATTCCAGTTAACCAAATGACTTAAATAAAACATTATTCCTTAATAGACAATACGAACGATGATTTTAATAGGTAGTAGCATATTAATACAACAACGCCAAACGTACTATTTAAATACATCAAAGACGATAGACATTTTATATTATCTTCCATACTGAAAACAACTAAAACGGCTTTAGCTCTAAATTACATAGAGCTAAAGCCGTTTTAGTTGTTTTTTATTTTTCCACTATCCACTTGACTAGAGGGCTTCAAAAAACCTATTATCATTTAGTTATTATCTTACCTTGTTTTCTTTTGTGCCAGACATTTATGTTATTTAAAAATCAGCTAATCCTAGGCTAATCTCTAATGCCTTATCGATTTTTTCCATCATATTATCGTCCAAATACGTAATTTTGTCGGTCAATCGTTGTTTATCTATTGTTCTAACTTGTTCTAATAAAATAACAGAGTCACGTTCAAATCTATACTTCTCTGCATCTATCTCTACATGTGTAGGTAGTTTTGCTTTTTGGATTTGTGCAGTAATTGCAGCTACAATAACTGTTGGACTAAAACGATTTCCTATATTATTTTGCAGGACCAATACTGGACGTATGCCCCCCTGTTCTGATCCAACAACAGGAGAAAGGTCGGCGAAATAAACTTCGCCTCTTTTTACTATCAAAACACTACACCCCGCTTACTAGGCGCTCTAATGTGTTTTCTGCCTCCCCTTCAGCCTGAAAAGCTTCTGAAGCAATATTTAAATTAATTTTAGCCATTTCCATATAACCACGTTGCATCGATTCACGTATATAACTTTTCTTTTTATCTCTTACATAGGATTTGGTTGCTTGATACACAATTTCATTTAGGTCGCTATTCTCATTTTTCATTAGATTATCCACCTCATTAAGTAGGTTTTTAGGTAATCGTACAACTACTTCTTGCACACTTTCTGACAAACCGTACACCTCCACCAAATCTGTATATCCGAATTATTCATCCAATATTATCATATCATTATGAAAAGAGCATTGCAAAGGCATTTTTATCTTTTTGAAAATTTGTAAAAAAATAAATTATTTTAAATAAATACGCGGAATTCGATCACTTAACATACAAGCTATTTCATAATTAATCGTTTCTAAACGTTCAGCAATTTCATCCATCGTGATTTCTTCATCAAACTGCTTGCCGATTAATGTAACCTGTGTGCCAATAGCATACGATTGGTCCAGTTTAATCATGCATTGATCCATGCAAATTTTCCCAACAATCGGTAGTTTCCTTCCTTTAATTAAAACATCCATACCTGTTAATCTTCTATCTATCCCATCAGCATAACCAAGTGGAATCGTACCTATCCATTCCGGTTTATCCGTTGTATATGTTGCGCCATAACTAATTGACCTACCAGCAGGCACTTGTTTGACATGAATTAATTTCGTGTGTAAAGACATCGCTGGAAGAAGGTCAATTGGTTTTTCTTTTTTAATAATTGATGATGGATAAAGTCCATACATACTTATTCCAAAACGAACAGCATGATTCATTTCTTTCGGAAAACGCATACTAGCAGCACTATTTCCCATGTGAAGTGTTAAATCACTTTTATACGCTTGAAGTGTTTGTTGAAAATCAGCCCAATTTAATTGTTGTCGATCATAATAAGTTAGATCCTTTTCATCAGCAGTAGAGAAATGGGTAAACGCACCTTTTAATTGCAACCGTGGATCATTACATAATGCTAAAAGTGTTTCTAATTCTGTTTTGGTAGTAACACCAAGCCTTCCCATTCCTGTATCTAATTTTAAATGAAGAGAAAGTTTACCTATGAAGGAGGATTGCTTGACTTTTTCTAACCAACTTTTCTGAAAAAAAGTCAATGTAATATCATGTTTCACCGCAACAGGAGCGTAGACCGGGTCGACCCATCCAAGTACAAGAATTGGCGCTAATATACCAGATTTTCTTAAGTGAATTGCTTCCTCCAACAAAGCAACAGCTAACATGGATGCTCCTGCTTCTAACGCTGCTTTTGCTATTTCCACATCGCCATGTCCATAGCCGTTCGCTTTTACTACTGCGAATATTTCTGTATTTGTTGGCAAATGTCTCTTTAATTGATTTATATTATAGTTAATTGCATCTAAATCTACTTCTATCCAAGCAGGACGGTATGAAACTTCTTCCATGTATAATCTCTCCTTAAGTAGAAAGAACAAAGGCACAAACACCTATTTAGCAATGTACAAACTAGAGCACTCCGCAATGAAGGTAAGGGGAACATGGTCAACTAGACGTAAACCAGTGTTGACTTATCATAGTAAGGAGCGTAACGTTTGCTAGTTACTGGGCGTTAGAGCCTGACGTGGCCGCTTCAGTTGAACTATTTAATACAGCCTAATTTTTATACTTTCATGTCCATCAAATAAAACGATCAATGTGTTATTGTGAATATATTTATAATCAATACTTTAACTCAATTCCTTATCACAAGCAACATCTACTTCATTAAACCCAAGATAATAATTAGTTCGATTGAGTGGAAAACATTACACATCGCCTCACCCTTTTTAGCCAAAAATAAAAGCAGAGCCCTTTGGTTAGAGGTATCTGCTTGTTAAGCATGTTCATTTATTTCTAAGCTTCTGTTATTTGGTCGTTTGTGTTGTTATTGAAGTGGCTACCTCAAGCATTTCTTCTTTCGTTAAGTCTTTGCTTGCTAAATAGTAATCTACCCCTTGGTAACTCCATTCAATGGAAGCAGCTGTTTGAGCAGCCACTGTAAATCCTAAACTTACTGGGTCACCAGACACCATTTTTGGGGATACCACAGTAGTTGGATATGCAGTAACTTTCTCTTGTACGAGTGTAAAATTCTTTTCCCCCTCATAAGTTAACAATACACGTTGACCTTCATCTAAATCTACTTCTGATGTCTCTGCTAATGTACTTCCTAATAATTCATTCGGGTACAATACCTTTAGCTCTTCATCTTTTTTTTCCGCTACGTCTTTGGCAACAGGGATACCAAATAAACTACTAGTCATATTATGATCCATCTCAAACATATTGTCTTCAAACTTAGGGTCTAGTTTGAATGTAGAAAAACTTACTTTCACAACAACTTTATCATCCTGATCTAACACTTTTACCATAACAGGGGTTAATTGTTTCTTATCAAAATAAATCTCTTGAGAAGGTAATGTATTGTTATTCTGATAATTTGTCTTTGTTTTAAAAACATAGTGATTCTCTGTTGTTTTAAATGTGGCATCTTTATCATTTAAAATATCGGAAACGAGTGATTGATACAGATACGGTTGACTACTATTGGTTGGCCAATCACTTTGAAATTTAAAGCTTTTGTTTAATGCAGGAGTTAATACAAAAACTCCATCATCATTTTTCAAAATGATTTGACTACCCGCTTCATCTTGATTATTCTTCAATAACACACGATAGTAAGCTTTCTTCTTATGCGCAATATCCATATCATAGCTTTGCTCTTTTTCACCTGTTTTAAGTTCCATTGTAGCTTCCGCTTGATAACCACTCATTTCTTCTAACGTTTTTTCTAACTTCGTAATGACATCTTCTTTGGATTTTTCACCACATGCACCAAGTATAACTAATGCAAAGATAACCAAACCAACGGTGAAATACTTTTTCATGGCCACAACTCCTTCGATTCAAGATCCAAGGACAAAGGGAATGACCAGCGTTTCCATCAATCTAAAAATGTACGAAAAACAGAGGGTAGTGCCTCAATCACGTCTGTTGCCAAAAGATCATAAGTTGAATGATTAAAATTAACTAATGTGTCAGCAGCTTTCCCGTGAATAAAGCAACTATTCATAATAGCTGATTCCAACGATTGTTGTTGCATAATCATGGCAAGTATAATTCCCGCTAATGTATCCCCACTTCCACCTTTAGCAAGTCCAGCATTTCCTGTTACATTTACCCATTGCTTACCTGTTGGAGTGGTAACAAGGGTATAGGTTCCTTTTAACACAAGATAAACTTGATAAGTCTGGGCAAATTCTTTTGTTACATCAAATGCATGATTAGTCACATCAGTTATGGAACTTTTCATTAAACTCGCCATTTCCCCAGGATGTGGTGTTAAAATAGTAGGCGCCTTTCGATCGGATAAAATTTTCAGGGAATCTGTTAAGTGATTTAACCCGTCAGCATCAACAATGATAGGGATATCTGCTTGACCCAGGAGACGGTTAGTAAATAACCGCGCCTCCTCCGTTCTGCCCATTCCCATCCCAATCACACACGCATCATAACCTGATAAATTCACTGTTTGATCTATAATTCCTCCATTTTGATTGACTAATGAAAGGAATGTAGCTTCAGGACACCTTGCAGCAATTGTAGAGATAGCTTGTTCAACCGTAGCAATAGTAAGTAAACCTACACCTGAACGAAGTGCCGCTTTTGCCGTCATTGTAATTGACCCTGGCATTCCTACACTACCTCCAACAATCATCCCTCTTCCATGTGTACCTTTATGAGAAAATGCTGAACGTTTTGGTAATGAAGCTTGTACGTTTTCCGCTTGCCAAATTCCTCTTTTAACTTGTTTAGAAATGGTTTCGATCGGCAAGCCGATAGGTACAACATCCCATTCCCCATAATAAGATGCATATTTTGGTAAAAATACACTGAGTTTTGACGCCTCAATCATATAGGTATAATCCGCACACACTACTTCTTCAACGTCTCCTATCCCATCTGCTGGCACACCACTAGGAAGATCAACAGAAATTGTTATACAGTTAGAAGCATTAACGGAAGCAATTATTTCCTTGATTGGTGAACGTACACTTCCTTTCACACCTAACCCAAGCATTGCATCAACTATGATATCTGCCGTTTCAATCATTGTTTTAAACTCAGATATTGACTTGAATTGCTCCACTTGCAGACCAAATCGCTCTAGCACACGTTTGTGATACACTGCGTCGCCTACTATTTTTTCATTTGAAACTACTTGGGCGATTCTTACTTGATAGCATTGGTTATATAAACTCCGTGCAATTACATACCCATCCCCACCGTTATTCCCGCTTCCCACAAGAATTAATACCTTAGTACGTTTATTAATATGTTGTTTGATTTTTTCTGTTAGAGCTTGTCCTGCATTTTCCATTAGAATCCTGCCATCCAACCCTTTATCCTCTGTTGCTATTCGATCGATTTCGTACATTTCTGATGCGGAAACAATATACACTTTATTCCCTCCTACCCGCAGTAAACTATATGTAACTACTTCATAAAATATGCTGAATTAACTTTATTTGCTTTCGATAACGACTTGCGCGACAGCATAATGCTCACTATGTGAAATGGAAACATGCACATGCTTGTCAGCAGTGAAGGCTGAATATACCGATGGAGCCCCTTGTTTATTAGTCGTCACTTCAATATCTTTAAATCCTAATTTACCAATTCCTGTTCCATAAGCTTTAGCAAATGCTTCTTTGGTTGCAAAACGCCCAGCTAAAAATTCAATTTTTCGTTTGTCTGTTGTACACTTGTTTAGCTGTTTCATTTCTTGATCTGTTAATATTTTTGCAGAAAATCGTGATTGTCTTCTATATATTTTTTTAACCCTATTTAATTCAATAATGTCTATACCAATGCCACTGATCATCTTTATTGATCACCCTTTTTGTTTATCTATCATTTAGTATATCGAATATCTGATCCTAATAACAGTCGTATGGTAATATAATAAAATAGAAATGTTTTTGGTATACATTTATCATGAAATGGTATACGCTTTTTATTGTTATATAAAACAAATGATACGAAATTTGATTAAAGGAGCATGGAAATGTTTTTTCGCACTGAATCTTTTAAAGATTTTATTCGATTCTATCCAATGATTACTGGAATTATTGCCATTCAGTTAGTGGTATGGTTGTTAACTACTTTTTCAAACACACTTGCAGAACTTATTATTTTTCAATGGGGTGGAGGTTGGAATTTAGCCATTGCTTCCGGACAATATTGGCGACTATTCACTTCTATTTTCATCCACAGCCCAGAATCATTTAGTCATGTCTTGTTTAACTCTTTTTCATTAGTGTTATTCGGTCCAGCTATCGAGCAAATGGTTGGTAAATGGAAATTCATTTTTATTTACTTGTTCACTGGTATTGCTGGCAATATTTTCACTTTCTTAATCGACCCCAGCCCAATGTATTTACATTATGGCGCATCTGGTGCAGTCTATGGATTAATTGGTTTATATATTTATATGACATTTTTCCGAAAAGATTTAATTGATCCTTCTAGTTCACAAATGATTGTGATCATCTCAATCATTGGACTACTGATGACATTTATACGACCTGGTATAAATATCTACGCACACTTATTTGGCTTTATTGCAGGTATTGCCTTAGGACCAATTATCCTAACGAAAGCAACACCCTTTTCTCCTTGGCGTAACAATAGGAGACAACAAAGAGACCCGAATGGAGTTAACTTCAATCCAAATCGATGGAGAAAAAGGAAAATACTAACTGGAAAAAATACCGGAAATATCATTTGGGGAATCATTATCGCTTTAGTCATACTAGGTTTCCTAGGCAACATTTTTAACTTATAAAAAAAAGAAAAAGCCAATGCACTTACTTGCACTGGCTTTTTCTGATTACATCACCTATTGACGGCAATTTATTTAGCAATAATAAATATCTACGAAATTAAAGAGCACAAGCTTAAACGTAAAACTAATTTAAATTATTGTTTCTTATTTGACGCTCGTTTATTTTGGAATTTACGGTTTCTACCACCAGCTTGTTTCCCTTTGCGATAAAAATTACGTTTATTATCTCCACGATAATTTTTACGTTTTGATTTATCATTTTTAGCTTTTTTCACACTCACCGGTTGCACAGATGAAAGTGTAACAGGTGTCTGTCTACGTTCTTTTGTCATCATTTTCAAAGCAGCCGCTACAACGGTAACAGAGTCATGTTGATTTAGTAATTCAGCAGCTGTTTCACGATAGTCTTGTAAATTTGCTTTTTCAATCGTACGATCCAGTTTTTCTACGGTAATCTGTTGTTGTCCACGACGCGCCTCATCAAACGATGGTGCTTGCATACGTGTCATTTTACTTTTTGTCGTTTTTTCAATTAAATGAAGATGTGGCATTTCTCTTGGTGTAATAAAGGAAATCGCTTCTCCACCTTTTCCAGCACGACCTGTACGACCAATTCGGTGCACATAGCTTTCTGGATCCTGCGGCACATCAAAGTTATATACATGAGTCACGCCAGAAATATCCAACCCACGAGCAGCAACATCAGTAGCAACTAGAATTTCAATACGACCGTTTTTAAATTTGTTTAATACAGACATACGTTTTCCTTGCGTTAAGTCACCATGAATACCTTCTGCACGGAAGCCTCTTGCATGTAAACCCTCTGTAACTTCATCTACTCTTTTCTTCGTGCGCCCAAAGATAATTGCAAGCTCTGGTGCATGAATATCTAATAGATTGGTCAGTGTATCAAATTTTTGCTTTTCATTGATTTCTACGAAGAATTGATTAATGTTAGAAACCGTCATTTCTTTTGCTTTCACTTTCACTTCTTCTGGTTTCTTCATCAGTGTTGTAGCAATTTCTCTAATTTCTTTTGGCATCGTTGCAGAAAAAAGTAATGTTTGGCGTTGTTCAGGGATCGCTTTTAAAATATCACGAATATCATCAATGAATCCCATGTTTAACATTTCATCTGCTTCGTCTAGTACAGCTGTGTGTACATGACTAATATTAATTGTCTTACGACGGATATGATCAAGTAAACGCCCTGGTGTTGCCACAACGATATGAGGGCCGTCTTTTAAGGCGCGAATCTGACGCTCCATATGTTGGCCACCATAAACCGGTAATGTTCGCACACCTTTAAATTTTCCTAGACGGTGAATTTCCTCAGAAACTTGGATGGCTAACTCTCTTGTTGGCGCTACAACCAAGCCTTGAATTTTCTTTTGATCTTTATCAATTTTTTCGATCATTGGAATACCAAACGCAGCCGTCTTTCCTGTACCTGTTTGAGCCTGTCCAATAACATCTTTTCCTTCTAGACCTAAAGGAATTGTTTGCTCTTGTATTGGTGTTGCTTCTTCAAAGCCCATTTTCTCAAGAGCTTTCATAATTGGTTTTGAAATACCTAAAGATTGAAATGTTGTTGTCACTTTCTTTTCCTACTCCTTCTTTTTATATCTCATAGTTCGCACGTTTAACACGTTAACAACTTCTTTTGTATGTTAAGATGTATTTATTTTGATCATTTATTGATTAAAATAACGGCTTTTCTGCCTTAATGATTGTCAGCATTTATTCTGAATCCAAACGTTCCTTGATAAGTTATTCCTAACTTACTCCAACAACAGTTTAGAGAAATACGTTCCGTTAGCTTTCGGATGAAAGAAGGGTATCATAAACCCTTGAATCATTAACGTGAAAAAAGCCTTCCTCCACACACGGAAGAGGCTTATTATCGAGCATTCAATGGATTATTACATCTTATCATACTCTCTTTATTAATTCTACATAGAAAAGCAATGTATTTCAAATTTTTATATTAAAAGGTAAACGAACTGTCAGAAGGGTTATCTTAATTTTGTCTTTATTTTTAACCAATAAAAAATAAATATACCTCCTTTTTGTCACGGAAACCTTCATGCTAGTTGGTACGATGTTAACTTTTTTCAATCTAAGTATTATTTTAGACAAATTACGATTAATAAATGGTATAATACAATTATATTTTTTCAAAAAGGTGATGACATGCAAGTACAATTAATTACAGATAGTAGTGCAGACTTACCAAAAGATTTAAAAGAAAGATTTAACATTATTACAACTCCATTATTTGTTCATTTTGGTAATGAGCAATATATTGGTGACGAACTGGACACGTCTACTTTTCTTAAAAAGTTAAACGAGTCTGATTCATTTCCGAGTTCCTCTGCCCCTGGCCCTCAGGAATATTATGAAGCATTCAAAGCAATCCCAGAAGAAGTACCAATTATATTTTTAGGTATTTCTAAAGGAATAAGCAGTGCCTATAATCATGCCGTCATGGGGAAAGACATGCTTTTAGAAGAACAACCGAATCGAGAAATAGAAGTTTTTAGTACCAACACATCTTCTCCAGGGTTAATATTATTGTTAAATGAAGCCGGGGAAAAACTTTCAGAAGGATATACTTTTGATCAACTAGTAACACACCTACACGATAGAGTTGATCAGACAGTGACCTTATTTGTTTTAAAAACAATAGATAATTTAGTTCGCGGCGGTCGTCTCGATAAAGTAAAGGGTGCCATTGCAAAAACATTAAATATTAAGCTATTATTACACGCAGATCAAGACGGAAAAGTTGAAGTGTTGGAGAAAGTTAGAGGAGATAAGAAAGCGTTAAGACGGTTTGTCGAGCAAATCGGTGACTATGTTAGTCATGCAGAAAATAAAGTGTTAGCGATAACACATTGCAACGCTAAAGAGCGTGCTGAACATGTTATACAAAACATTAAGGAAACGTATGGTTTTAAACAAGCCATATTATCTGACATCGGTTCTGTGATTTCCACCCACACAGGCGAAGGATCATTAGTTATTTCCTTTTTTAAAGATAAAAAATAACTACACTTAAATCTATTTTACTGATCTTAGATATGTAGTATTTCAACAGGTGTTTTCCACAATAATGTTATGTATGTGGTCAACACTGCTTTTTATAATGTTATGTCTCAAGAATTGTTATTGATCATTACAATCGTTACAATGATACGGTTATTCATTAGATTCCTTAATCATTCTAAGACACAAGTATAAACTGTCGATTTTGAAACGAAAGTCGACCGAATAACTTTTTATCTGTTAGATTGTAATTTTAAAAATGAAAATATGATGTTTAATTAGTAAAGAGAACAATTTCTATGTAATACTAAGTAGAAATTGTTCTTTTTAAAAATCGTAATACTGCATCATTTACCACATCTTTATCTTTCCCCAAACAAATATGATGCTTAGAGTCAGAATAGTAAATGACTTCAATATCTGTGGGAATCTCTTCAGCAAGGTAATGCGTTGACTTATATGGCACCATCCCATCCTGTATACCTTGGGCTACAAATACAGGACAAAATATATTTTTTAAAGCTGGTTTAGTGTATTTCATACACTTCAAAAATTCAATATAAGCTCGGAGTGGTACATGCCCTCTTTTATGTTGATATATTTTATATAATAAATTATCTTGTAATCGACCGACGATTCGATCTTTAATCATATCACCTATGTCTAAACCCATCTGCGCAATATTGATATACCTTCTAGAAGGTGACAATAAAACTAATTTAGCTACTTCATATTTCGAAGCCAAATAGGAAGCAATCATCCCCCCCATCGAAAACCCAATAATATATACCGTATCGACTTCTTGTTTCAACTCAATCAAAGCTTCTTCAGCTGTTTGGATCCACTCGGTATACGATACACCCTCTAATGCTAAATGCACACCATGACCAGGTAACAGTGGTGACTTGATGATCCATTCGGTATGCTCTTTCAAATATGCTACCAAAGGTTCTATCTCATATAACCCTCCAGTAAAACCGTGAATACATAAACACCCAATCATGTATACATCCCTTTCTTTTTATTTTACTATCCCCTTAATTATTTGTGCTTATACTTATTTAAACCCTATCTAAATAAAGTAAACCAAACAATGATCCTTGCCAATTAATTGACAAGGACCGCTACTTAAACCCCTTTAAAAATGATCCAATTCCTTTAATCATAGGTGTGACTTGTTGATACGTATTTGCCACTTGCCCCACTGTACTTAACATTTTATCTAAATCCATCTGTCCATCCTTATCTTGAAAATATTGGATAAATCCTTTTGCTTGTTGACCATACGTATTGAATGCACTTTGCGATTGTTCAGGATACCATTCCGCCGGGTGCGGTGGTTTTGAGAAATATTGATAAGGGGTTGAAACGTTTGTTTGTTTCTGCATTGCATTATTTTGTTTCTGACCATATGCATTTGGATTATTATAGAAATAAGTAGGATCATTTTGATAAGGCTGAAAAGGGAATGGAGCTCTTCTCTGTTTCGACATAGAAGCGAACACCTCTTTTTCAAGCTTTTTCTTTATCTTATGCAATAAACGATCCATTTGTTCTTTTATCAACTATGAAATCATTAGTTCACTTTCTAGTTTACGCTTCTGAAATCCTAGTATAACACGGTCATTAATCTGTGTTACTGGTGTTGCATAAATATGTTGTTCTTGAAGTTCTTTTAAATATTTTTTGTCTTCTGTAATATTTTTAAGTTTATAAGCAATATTTGCTTGTTTTAGAAAATCAATTAGCTTATTTGACTCAGAACAATTATTACTTACATAAATGATAACTTCTTGTTTCACTTCCATCATAGCCTCCTCCTCAAATATGTTTGTTTTTCAAGTTGATTACTAAACGGTACCTATTCACTAAGTTTTTGAAATCCATTCGTAATATATAGGTCTCTTTAACTAATTCACTTTATCAATTACCCACTATACGATTAATTAAAACTTATTTGTTACATCATTCTCATAATTGTCATATATTTTAAATATTTGTTTAGTAAATTAAATGGGAACGCTATAACTTTAGTGCCATCGTTGAGGAAGAGCAATATATTTTATTATTTCAAACGATCCGCATAGGTTCCTAGCTTTTTCAAAAGTTGAATAGCCCCTAGCTTCTCGGCTTCCGTTAAACCATTTGTAATTGCTTCAATTTGTTTCCAATGGGAAGGGAATATATCATTCAGTAACACTTCACCTTTTTCTGTGATGGAAGCATAAGTGATTCGGCGATCACACGTATCAGGGATTCGATTGATATATCCTTTTTTTTCTAATTTATTCACAACATAAGTAATACTTCCACTGGCTAACAATATTTTATCGCCAATTTTTTGTAACGCCTGATCTCCTTCGTGATATAACAGCTCTAACACTGCAAAGTCTGTCGTGTTTAAGCCTTTTTTTCTAATGTCATCTGCTACTTGGTCAGATACAGATCGATATGCTTTAGATAGTACAACAAATAATTTCAAAGAGGGGTCTTGCTTCTTACGTTGGTATAACTTTTTTTGCTCGTCCATACTTATTCCTCTTTCTAATAGTAATTTAATTTTTTTCCCGCTTTTTACGGATTATCATCCATATTAACACAACAGCTAACAAACTGACTGGTGGGGTAGTAAGACTCTTTATCACAGAAAAGAATAAGAGTACTAGCCATAATATAAGTATCATAGGTATTTTTTCAAAGGTTTTTGTTAACGTATTTATTTTTTCACGTAGTAACATTTGAATGCACGCATGGGCGACCATAGCGAAAAATAATAATTGGACAGGAAACCAGATGAATGACTCGGTAATAATAAGTAGTATGATCCCAGCAATCAGAAGTAAGCATCCACCTCCAACGTATATCCATTTTAAAAACGCTTGTTTCCATCTATCAATTTGCCATGGCAAACTATAGATTAATTTTTCTTGAAATAGACCAATAAAAAAGCTTACACTAATTTGGGCATAAAGAAAGATACTGATAGCCATCCCTATACCAAATAGTTGCTCGCTTTTAAAAATTGGAGCAATCATGACGACGAGTATACCGCCAACACCTTTAATCAGTTGGTCTTTATGTTGTGAAAAATATATCAACAGTAGACGATCGTACACCTTTTTAGATGCATCTATAGGAAAAGGTCGTTTTAATCGTTTATTACGTACATAATGATGGAATAGTCCTTTTCGTTTTGGAGGTTGAATCTTGATCTCTGACATTCTATTAATAAAAAACATATTCCAAATTAATTTATCATTTGTTTCAACAATTGTTTGCCAATTCACACGTTGAAATATTCGTTTCCAAAATAACAGGTTGATAATAAATAAACTGATTATTATAAACCCCACCAAAAATGCTTGAGCAGTTAAAAAGGAAAAAACGAACCCAAATATACTAAAAACAAAGCCCATCACTATAATAACAACCATTTTAATCAACCAAGATTGTTGGTAAAGTAACCATTGTGGAATAATCATTAACCATTGCGTAGTAATAAAAAGTAATAGCATCATACTTAAAAAAATAAATGAAAATGATGTAAAGACTTTCAGTACAATTGTAACCAAGATCACGTAGAGAGATAATCGAATATGCTTGTCTATTGCACAATAATACCAAAGCTGATTTCGTTGATAAGGAAGCATGCTGAGCATCAGTTCGGCACTAGAAAATAATACGCCAGGACGTGTAAAACTTAAGGATACAGCTCGCATAACTACAAAAAAGATTGCTAGATAATAATGGTTCGAAAGATAGTTCTCGATTCCTTGAAAGAAGGATTGGAATTGAAGAAGCGTGTCATAAGCAATCATTAAACCCATAATCATAAAGAAACCGCAATATGCCAAAATAACTTTATCAAAAGCAACACCAAATGCTAACTTATAAAGTTTTCGCTTCTTTTTCGAACGGTTATGCTGTATCTGTCGATAAGCATTGTAAGAGGAGATCACTATACTCATGTTTCAAACCTCCGTTTCAGTGATGTAAACTGTGTGATTTCTCCAATATCTATCACTCGCCCATGTTGTAACATGATATAGTTATCTGCTAAATCTTTTATTCGTTCCAATTGATGAGAAGTTAACAAGATCGTTGTCCCTGACTCAGCCTTTTCTTTTAAAATTCTTTCTAAAAACTCGGTCGCATAAATATCAAGCCCCATAAATGGTTCATCTACTAATAATAATGATACTTCTGGTAAAATAGCACAAATGGTTTGAACTTTTTGACGCATGCCTTTCGATAATTCTTCTGGATATTCATTAAGTTTGTCTGTAATTTCAAATGCTTTACTATAGTAGTCTATGTTCTCATGAAGCACTTCTTTATCGATTTGATAACTTTCACCATATAATTGAAAGTGTTGCATGACTGTTAGTTCAGATAATAGAAAAGGCTCTTCTGGTATGTATGCCAACTGCTTTTTAAATGCAAGAAAGTCTTCCATTTGCTTGATGCCATTAATAGAAATTGTCCCTTCTCTTTTTTCTTGCCATCCCAAAATTGTTTTCATAATTGTGGATTTTCCAGCGCCATTATGACCAATTAACGCATTGATCGTCCCTACATCTAGTTGAAAAGAAATACGATCAAGAATCACTTCTCTTTGGATCATTACAGTTACATCTTGTAAATTAACACTCATCACATTTTCCACCTTCCTGATCAGTATTTAAAAGAATTACAGATTCACAGAACAACTTTTTCAAAATACGCTAAAATTGGGGCTTTGTCATTTTCTTTTCTTGTTTGTACAAATCGAAATCCATTTCGCTTAAATACTTGTTGTGCATAACAGTTTTCATTATAAGTATCTGTATTTATAAGTGACACACATGATTTTAATGCTAGCTTTGTTGCAAAGGCAAAAAACTGATCGGCTATTCCTTTTCCTCTTAAACTAGGATCTATTGCTAAGCGCTTTAGGGTGAAAGCTTTTTGGTGTGGGGTCCAATTAATTAAATCATACGCTTCATGTCCTCTACTGCTAATTGTACAGACCCCTACTATTACAGAGTCCATTTCATACAGATATAGTTCTTCTCTATTGATATCTTTTTGGTAATCATTTGTTTGCGGATAGGAATCATTCCACTGGTAGCTCCCATGCGCATGCATTACCTTTACGACTCGTTTTACCATTCTCATTACGCTTGTTAAATCTTCATTCGTTGCTTTGCGAATCATCCGCCTATCCTCCGTTACTTTTACACGTATTGTACTACAAATCACCAAATGTTTGTGCGTATGTTTCAATCGATTCATCATATAAAAACGGACATCGATTGCGCGATGTCCGTTTGACTACGTTAATTTTTTTCTAAAAATGCTGTAACTTCTTCTGGCGTTTTCGTATAGGCACTATGCTGATGGGCTATTTTTTCACCATTTTTAAAAATGAGCAAACTAGGAATCCCCATTACTTCATATTCTTGTGCAATATCTTCAATTTCATCACTATTGACTTCATACCATTGATAATCTGTATACACTTCTAATATATCGTCAATAAACATGTCCATTCGTTTACAATCTGGGCACCAATCAGCATAAAATTTAACAATAACAGGCTGCTCTGATTGAATAACCTGATCGAACTCCTCTTTTGATTCAATATGCTTCATTATTTGCCTAACCTCCATTTTTTCACCATTAACTCTAACATTTCATTATTGTGCTTGCAATACGTCTGTTACACATTCTTATACTCTACACGACCAAGGATAAAAGCAACAAATAATCCTAATCCAAACGTAATAATACTAACGATTGCTTCCGTTATGCTTGTGGGCCACCCTGGAAAGATAACAAAGACAGAGCCAATAACAAGTCCTATAATCACAGCAAATGTAGCTGTCGTATAATTAGATAGAAAATAGTGAATCACCTTACTCATTATTACGATTCCAGCTGCAATTCCAATCCCTACAACTGCAATAATATCAAGTTTTAATTCGCTGATGGCATTAATAATTGTGTTATACGCACCTAATACTAATAATAAAAATGAACCACTAATCCCTGGTAAAATCATTGCAGCACTTGCAATAAAACCAGCTAAAAATAAAAATCCATAGGTTTGTATGCTCATAGTCGTAACTTCTTCCGTACCACTTGCTTTAAAAAACAGCATGGACGCGACAAGTACTATTCCAAAAAGAAGTAAAAAATAATGATTTACTTTAAATTTATATTTCGCTTCTGATTTATGAAACAAGTAAGGTAATACCCCTATAATTAGACCTAAAAAAGAAAACTGCGTCGGTCTCGGATAATGTTCAAATAAAAATTCAATTCCACTAGCCAACACGAATATTGCTGTTAGCACACCGATACCTAATGGAATCAAAAATGATAAATGTTTTTTCCAATCTTTACTTAATAATCCGTTTACCGCGGCAATTAAGCGATCATAAATACCAAGTACTACTGCAATCGTACCACCACTTACTCCTGGCACGACATCACTAGCTCCCATTAACATACCACGATAAATATTTTTCCATTCCATAACGTGTTATCCCCTTAATATATGTATATATGCACCTACTGCATTATAGCAAAAACGGATAAAAAATACATTCTTTTTTTCTTTATACTGACAGGAAAATATAACATTCCAGCATTGATCAACATTGATATATCAAAGGTTAAGAGCATTTGAATAATTTAAAAAATAAACATAGTTCAAGAAACAAGTATTTACGCCAAATATTATTGTGATGCTACACATTTAGTTTAATCCACACATCCATATTATTGTTAGCATAGCTGATATAACAAAGGATGAGAAATGGGAAATATGTAACTTCTTCCGTTTACAAAATTACGTTAAAGTAGACACTAACCACCGACAGACGTCTACCGTAACTTCTGCACGATTCTTTTCAAACAACATCTCATGACGTCCTTCTGGGTAAAAAATTACATCGACAGTTGATACGCCTATCTGTTTATAATCATTAACTACCCGTTTGACTCCTTTCGAAAAGTCACCAACCGGATCCTCATCTCCACTAATGAGCAGGATTGGCACATCTTTGTTTACTTTCCTTAGCTCCTGCTCTTTATGAAGTGTCTCAATCCCGGTCAATAGATCATGATAAAACTGACTTGTTGCGACATAACCACTAAGCGGATCCTCACGGTAAGCAGCCACAATTTCCTCGTCGCGTGACAACCAGCTACCTCTATTTTTAAAATGACGCTGATACTTACCAAAACTAAAACGGTCTAACAGTTTACTCCGATGTGTTTTACCAAACAGTTTCGTTTCGATTAAACTGAGAAATTGACCGACTTTACCTAATAGACCTTGATGATAGCCAGTTGCTGATAAAATAACCGCCTCTTTTACATCTGGATAATGTTCAATAAATCGCCTCACTAGAAATGAGCCCATAGAGTGCCCCATGATCACGTGCGGGGTATCAGGGTAACGCGCATAAATGTCATCATGAATCATTTTTAAATCTTTTACAGCTTTTTCAAAGCCATTATGATCATCATAGTGACCAAGCACCCCATTTCTTTCAGCTGTTTTTCCATGCCCTCGGTGATCATTCGCAAAAACAAAAATGTCACGGTCAAGTAAATACTGAAAGAAATCGTGATAGCGTCCTGCATGTTCACCCATCCCGTGGGCAAATTGCAAAACCAGTTTAGGCTTTTTGTCACTCGTATAGCTATAGAAAAATAATTCCTGGTTATCTTCTGTTTTAATAAATCTGGTCTTCATTTATTTCTCCCCCTACCAGCGGATAACCATAACAATTGACATAAATAGTTTATTTTTCAATAAACGTTAATTCAGGCATCCACTGTGATAGATGTTGTTTTATTTCTTGATAATGCTGTTCATGATCGATTAACTCCTCATCCGTTAACTGATACATTGGTATCACTTGATAATCAGACTTTGATGCTTCGGTAAAATCAACAAATGTTGGTAAAAACTTAGGAGCAGTTAATGTGGTTGTTGCTTTCCCGTCTTTTTCATACTTTTTTTCAATAGTTAACTGAACCATGCCACCAATCCGACGATAAAACGCCTCTTGTCCAGATAAGAAGTTTCCTAATGAATAGACAACAAAGGTACGATTTCCATTCACCCCTTCCACCCATTCTATCGGTTGCAATACATGTGGATGATGACCGAAAACAATATTTACACCTAAATCAGCTAGATATTGCACGAGATCTTTCTGCGATTGATTTGGCATTCGCTCATATTCGTCACCAAAGTGTAATTGCGTAACAACAACATCCGATACTTCCCTTGCTTTTTTCACATCTTTAGCTATTTTTTTACGATCAATACGATTAACAAGATATTCCTTGCCATCAGGCGTAGGAATCCCATTCGTTCCATAGGTATAACTTAAAAAAGACAAAGCGATATCTTCTTTTGTTTCAATCACGCGAATTTTCTCACTATCCGATTGACTTTGATACGATCCAACATAAGACATATTTATTTTATTCCAATGAGAAATAGATCGTTGTATCGCCTCCTCACCACGATCTAAAGTATGGTTGTTTGCAAGCGATACGATGTCAACTCCAATTTCCTTTAATGCATCTCCAACAGCGACGGGGCTATTAAAGCGAGGATAAGACGATAACCCTATCACTTCTCCCCCAATCATTGTTTCTTGATTTGCCGTCGTAATTGTTGGTTGAGATAAGTATGTCTCGACTTTTTCAAGCATAGGCATAAAATTAAAGCCATCAGCTTCTTTCGCATCATTATATACCCGATCATGAATTAAAAGATCCCCGACAGCAGCAAGTTGAATAGCACGCGTTCTATTTATTTGTTCTTTCAAGACAATATCCTTCTCGTTACGTGCAGCATGATCACTAGCCTCATATTCTCCTTTGCTATTTTGACACGAAAGTAAACTGACAGCCATGAATAGCAGGAAAACAATGAAGCTAATTTTCTTTTTCATTACACTCACCACCTTGATGAAGTGATTTTTCTTGCTCTACCTACTGAAGAGTAAATTTTTCGAGAGTTGATCACCTTACCCTTTAAGAATATTTTCAATTTCTAAAAAGGAATCATCATCAAACCCTTTTGCTAAAGAACTGTCCTCTCTTACCGCTTTACCGAAGTGATATTGCGTTGCTCCAATATACGAATGAATTTCCGTTATATTGATAGCATCTAGACCACTTCCTGCTAAGATTTCAGGCCCATTAAGCTCATTCGCTAATTTCACCAATTGCTTTAATTCGTTTTTTCCTTGTTCACAAGTAGCTGCTCCGCCTGACGTTAAAATTCTTTTCACTTGGTCAGAATAGCTTACCAGTGTACGATAGGCATCTTTTTGAGATACTACCTGATCGAAGGCTCGATGAAATGTAATATCCAGCTGAGGTGCTAGCTCGATGATTTTATTCAATGCTTGTTGATTTATTGTATTATCTTGATTTAGAGCTCCGAAAACAATTCGGTTTCCACCAAGGGTAATGACATTTTTTATATCTTCTAAAATAATTGCTAAATCGGCTTCATCATAATAAAAGTGATTGCTATGCGGACGAATCATTACTTGCACAGGAATATTCACTTGTTGTAACACTTGCTTTATCGTTCCATAGCTTGGAGTTAATCCACCCTCACTAATTGCTGATACTAATTCTAGTCGGTCAGCACCTAATAATTCTGCCTCTTTTGCATCTTCTGCATGCTGAACGATTACTTCTATTTCCATGATCATGCCCACCTTTTTCTAAATTAAATTCATTTCAAAAATAGCACCTTTCGATCATATTTTATCAATTCCATTATAGAAAAGATAGTCTATAAAGCAGTGATCACTTTATAAATCTAAAGTATTCAAGTTATACTATTATTAGAAAAGAAGAGGTGATTCGAGTGTTGGCTAATAAATTGATCCAAGCGATCACATACGCAACGAAAAAACACGAAGGACAAATAAGAAAAGTAGATGGTGTGCCATACATCGTACATCCCTATCGCGTAGCTATGCTCTTGAAAGACGAAGGATATGATGATGACATTGTCATTGCCGGACTATTACATGACGTAGTAGAAGACACTGACGGCACAATCAGAGAAATTTCTAATTTATTCGGTGATCAAGTCGCCCAATTGGTATCCGTTGCTACAGAACCTGATAAAATGAAATCTTGGAAAGAACGAAAAAAACATACCATTCAGCAACTAAAAGAAGCGCCGTTAGAAGCTAGGCTCGTTGTATGTGCAGATAAGATTGACAATCTACGTTCTATCTTAGAAAATGAACAAGCATTAGGTAATGATATTTGGAAGCATTTCAACAGTAGTAAAGAAGCACAACAATGGTATTATCAAGAGATATATAAAAGTTTACAAACAAATCTTCCTACCACTTCTACACCAGCATTATTTAAGCAATTAAAACAATTAATCGATCAATTTAAGTAAGGAGAATACATGATGAACGATTTAATACAATTACACAACAAGTCGATTTTAATTATGGGGGTAGCAAACGAACGTAGTTTAGCTTGGGGAGTAGCAAAAGTACTGCACCAAGCTGGCGCTAAGCTTGCTTTTACTTACCGAAAGGAACGCTCGTATCAAAAGTTGTCAAAGCTGTTGGAGCAAGAAGGAATGACTGACGCAACGGTTGTTTGTTGTGATGTAAATGAAGACGAAAGTATAAAGCATGCTTTTTTTACCATTAATCAAAAAATAGGAGCCATTGATGGAATCGTTCATGCTATTGCGTTTGCTCATGGTGAAGACCTTCAAAATGATTTTATTGAAACGACTAGAAGCGGTTATGCCTTTGCTCAAGATACAAGTGCCTATTCATTAATTGCTGTTGCTCGAGAAGCACGACCTTATTTAACATCAGGAGCATCAATTGTAACAATGAGTGCATTAGGTGCTGAGCGCGTACTGGATGGTTATAAAGTGATGGGTGTAGCAAAAGCGGCATTGGAATCAACTTGTAAGCATTTAGCACTTGATTTAGGGCCGAATAATATTCGTGTCAACGCAATTTCAGCTGGTCCAATTCGAACGTTAGCCTCTCAAGGTGTACCAACCATTAAACAAATGCTCAAAGATACGAAAGAAAAAGCACCATTAAAACGAAATGTGACACAAGAAGAAGTAGGAAAAGCCACTTTAATGTTATTAAGCCCTCTTTCTAGTGGTATTACGGGAGAAGTATTGCACGTTGATGGTGGATACAACATTATGGGATAAAAAAATATAATATAACATGTTTAGTACAATAACTCACCGGGAAATATATATTATATAGCCATACGCAACCAATCAAATAGATGAAAGGATGTATATCACATATGGCGCGTAAACAACAGTATCAACCAACAAAAAAAGCCGGTGTAGAATTATCTGATGCACAAGAAGTGAATTATAATCGTGCATTTAAACAGGCTGATATTGCTGGCGGGTTTCGCAAGGAAAAGCTAGATCAAATTCGCCGTGAAAACTAATCACCGTTTTCTATAAACTAGGTAGTCTTCCCGCTACCTAGTTTTTTTATTTTATTTTTGCAAAAAGATGAGCTTTTTTGTGTCTTTCTTTCGTCTTTATTATTAAGAACAATAAAGCAGGAGGAAAAAATGATACAAATTAGTTTATTTGTAAATTTTATTGTGCCATTAATAATAGAGGCAGCTTTTCAAGAAGAACTACCTGAAGGATTTAAATTTTCAGCAATACCACTAACATTAGTTATTATCGCTATTGTTATTTGTTTAGTTGTTACCATCATTTCTGGCTCTAGACCAGCAAAAAAAGCAACAAAGATTGATATACTAAAAGCAATGCGCAGAGAAATATAGAAAAAAATCCCATCGAGTTAAAATTCAACTCAATGGGACTTTTAATATTTTATCCAAGAGCAACATCTAAGATCATCATAACAACAAAACCAACCATTAAACTCATCGTTGTTAATTGAATGTGTCCTCTTTCTTGTGACCCTGGTATTACCTCTTTTGCAACGACAAAAATCATTGCACCAGCAGCGAAGCTTAATGCATACGGTAGTAACGGTTCAATAAACATAACTGCCACTGCACCTATCACTGCAGAGATAGGCTCAACCATTCCTGAAAACTGACCATAGAAAAAGCTTTTCTTCGTACTCATTCCTTCTCGACGCAAAGGAATAGATACAGCTGTCCCCTCCGGAATGTTTTGTATACCAATTCCCAATGCTAAAGCAACTGCACCAGTTAAAGAACCAGTCGTAAAGTCTGAAGCTAGCGCACCAAATGCAACGCCGACCGCTAAACCTTCTGGAATGTTATGCATTGTAATCGAAAAAATCAGCATAGCTGTGCGATGCTTTGCTTTTCGATCGGCAATCTCTTTAAAGTATAAATCTTCATTAATCATTGGTAAAATCCGATCAACTAATAATAAAAATAGACCACCTAACAAGAAACCTACTGCTGCTGGAACATACGCCGGCACGCCTTGTGATTCAGCCATTTCAATTCCAGGTGCTAATAATGACCAAAAACTAGCCGCGATCATTACACCTCCAGCAAATGCAAGCATACTATCAAAAACCAACGGATTCGCTTTTTTTGTTGAAAAAACAAAAGACGCTCCAAATGCAGTACATCCCCACGTAAACAACGTCGCCAAAAACGCTAAAAGTATTGGATTTAAATCTGCAAGCGATTCAATCATTCTGCCTAACTCCCTTTTATAAAATAATGTGATTGTTTCAACGTTAAAATTTTGCACTAGGTCAAAAAAATAACCTCACTCCAATATTTTATGCGTAAAGCGGATCATCTGTCAATCATTTCAGTCAGATATTCTTTCAAAATGTAAGATTTAGATCAACTTGAATGGTTAGGATAGAAATAATGGCGCTTTAATCTTTTTCGACTAAGCTCTTCGATGATTTTCTGGGATTGTCAATATACAACAGGTATGCAGTTGCACAAAACAAAAAAGTAAGTACGTGTCCATGTTTGACAAATATTCAAACTAAAAGTACTGTAACAAGTTTTATATCACTGTTATTTCGACAGTATAGAAAAAAACCAGCGCATAGTTCACTGGTTTTTTTAAAAAAATATTTATTTTTTCTTCTTTGCAGCTTTTTCTCGTTCATTTTTGTTCAATATCTTTTTACGTAGACGAATAGCTTCAGGTGTTACTTCACAATATTCATCATCATCCAAATACTCAATAGCTTCCTCTAGTGTTAACGTTCGTGTCTTACGTATGGTTGACGTTTGATCTTTGTTTGCTGAACGAACATTGGTTAAATGCTTTTCTTTTGTAATATTAACCGTTAGATCATTCTCCCTGTTATGCTCTCCAACGATCATCCCAGCATATACTTCTGTACCAGGCTCAACAAAAATCGTTCCACGATCTTCTAATCCCATAATACCGTAAGTGGATGCTTTTCCATTTTCTAAAGCAACCAAAACACCTTGTCTTCTACCTCCAACAGAACCTTTTACAACTGGTTGATAGGAATCAAATGTATGATTAATAATTCCGTAACCACGCGTTTGCGTCATAAATTCTGTAGAGTAACCAATTAAGCCACGGGAAGGTATATGGAACTCCATCCGTACTTGTCCATTACCTTGGTTTACCATATCAAGCATTTCACCTTTACGTGATCCTAATGATTCCATCACTGCTCCTGTATGCTCTTCAGGAACGTCTACTTGCACACGCTCAATCGGTTCACAAGGTACACCATCTACCTCTTTAATAATAACTTGCGGTTTAGACAACTGTAGCTCATAGCCTTCACGGCGCATATTTTCTACAAGAATAGATAAGTGTAATTCTCCACGTCCAGAAACAACCCACGCATCTGGTGATTCTGTTGGGTCTACACGCAAACTGACATCTGTTTCAAGTTGAGTTAATAATCGTTCTTCAATTTTTCTAGAAGTGATATACTTTCCTTCTTTACCTGCAAACGGACTATTGTTCACTACAAAAGTCATTTGAAGTGTTGGTTCATCAATGCGTAAAATAGGTAATGCTTCCTGGTGATTTACAGGACATACTGTTTCCCCAACATTAATATCTTCCATGCCAGACAACGCAATAATATCACCGGCTTTAGCCTCTTGAATTTCGATTCGTTTCAAGCCAATAAACCCGAATAATTTTGTTACACGGAAGTTTTTAACTGATCCATCTTTTTTCATTAAAGCGACCTGTTGTCCCACTTTAATGTTCCCTCTGAAAATACGCCCAACTCCTACACGACCAAGGTAATCATTATAATCAAGTAGTGTTACTTGAAATTGCAATGGGGCTTCTGAGTTATCAACTGGTGCAGGAATGTGACTTAAAATTGTTTTAAACACTGCTTCCATAGATTCTTCTTGCTCTTCAGGCTCTTCTCCTGATGTACCGTTTAATGCTGATGCATAAACGACTGGAAATTCTAACTGTGCGTCATCCGCTCCTAATTCGATAAACAAATCAAGTACTTCATCAATAACTTCATTCGGACGAGCATTTGGTCGGTCAATTTTATTTAATACGACAACCGGCGTTAGCTTTTGTTCTAAAGCCTTTTTTAATACAAAGCGCGTTTGGGGCATACAACCTTCATATGCATCCACAACTAACAATACACCATCTACCATACGCATAATCCGTTCTACTTCACCACCAAAATCTGCGTGTCCAGGTGTATCAAGTATATTAATATGTGTATCGTTGTAATTGATTGCTGTATTTTTTGCTAAAATGGTAATGCCGCGTTCTTTTTCTATATCACCTGAATCCATTGCACGCTCATCTACTTGCTCATGCTCATGAAATGTTCCAGAATAACGTAACAATTGGTCAACTAGCGTCGTTTTACCATGGTCAACGTGTGCAATGATCGCAATGTTACGAACATCTTCTCTTAATTGCATCCCTCTTTCAACTCCTCTTTCTAATACGTACGATTTTCTCAATAACTGTAAAATTGTATCATAATTATTGAGAGATAGCAAATTTTTCGTGGTTTTTGTCATATGTTTTTACAGTACAACATAGGCCTGTCGCACAATGATTTATAGTGTTAATGCAAAGGTAACGTTATAGTGAACTGCGCACCGCCTAATTCCGATTGACCAACAGAGATAGAACCATTCGATCTTTCAATAATTGCACGCGAAATGGCTAACCCCAAACCAGTTTCACCATCTTTTCCTTTTGTGAATCGTTGGAAAAGTTGTGGTAGCATTACTTGATCAATCCCCTCTCCATCATCCTCCACTGTAATTTTCACTTGTTGATTTTCTACAGATGCTTGTATGACTACTTTTGATTGTGCATGTCTAACTCCATTGGAAACGATATTCATCATCGCTCGTAGCAACTTGTCTGTATCAATATATAACGTTGCATCTGTTTCCACATTGTGATCTATTTTCACTCGTTTTTCACTAGCTATTGGCAACGCACGATCAACTGTAGAAGTTATCACACCACTTACTTTCACTTCTTCTTCCTTATATATATTTTCTTCACTGTCTAATTTAGCTAGTAGAATCATTTCATTGATAATCTTTTTTAAACGACTAATCTCTGCAACAATTACTTCTAATCCTCGATCAGATGCTTCTTCTTCAAAAATACCATCCCGAATTCCTTCCGCATAACCCTGAATCGTCATTAATGGGGTTTTTAACTCATGACTAGCATTTTGAAAAAAATGATGTTGCGATTGAATATAGCGATTGAGCTCGTTTGCCATATCGTAAACACTTTGTTCTACTTCTTTAATCTCCCCAGTCGCCTTCACACGTTGTACATCATCAAATTTACGTTTTTCAATTTTCTTTAATTGAAATTTTAATTTTGTTAAAGGGGTGACTAGTTTCTTTGTGAGATAATGACTTAATATACTTATAATTCCTATCCCAATAAGAAATACGAAAATTAACCGACTGAATAAATCCCTTTGCACCTCTTGTAAATCATCTAACGGGGTAACTAATACAAGCTCTTGATCCAACAGGTCTGGATAGATAGGTAAAATCGAGACAACATAACGTTCATTTCCAGCCTTCCATAAAGGCTGGTCATATTCGGTAATATCATAATTTTCCATCCAATATTGAATCAAATTTTCTGGTAATGTGCTTAAAATAACTTGATCTGTATTGCCATCGTAAATAAACAATTGTAGTGATTCATCACCAAACAATTGGCCAAAATTATTAATATTTACTTCGCTCATTAAAAACTGAATAAGAATATCACCTTTTTCTTGCAATTGATCTCGTTCATTTTGAATCAACACATCTAAAATAAGCGAATAAATCATAACAGAGACAACGGACATGATAATAACCAATAATGTAGTAAAAGCGATGGTTATTTGTGTTTGTAGTTTCATTCGACATCCTCATTTATATTACTTAACCGATAGCCATAGCCCCAAACCGTTTCAATCGGTAACCCATCTAACTTTTTCCGTAATCGTTTGATTAAATCGTCCACCGCACGATCACTGCCAAAATAATCTTCCCCCCAAATTAATGAAAGTAACTCATCTCGAGCAAAGGCCCGATTTTGGTTTCTAATCAAAATATGTAACATATCGAATTCTTTCGCTGTTACTTCCACTTCATGTTCTTTCCAAAACACTCTTCTACCTTCAACGTGAAGCTTCAACTCTCCCAATTCATACGTATCATTATTATGTTGTTCACTAACAGCGTGGGAATTATCCACCCGTTTAAATAAACGCTTCACACGGGCAACTAATTCCCTTGGACTGAATGGTTTGGTTAAGTAATCATCACTACCTAGCTCCAAGCCAAGAATTTTATCTACTTCTTCATCTTTTGCTGAAATAATAATAATCGGGACTTCACTCTGTTGCCTAATTTTTTTACATAATTCATAGCCATCCATACCTGGAAGCATAATATCTAAAATCCACATATCTGGTGATTTCTCTCTTGTTAATTCCCACGCATCTTCTGCATTATCAGCCATGGAAACTTGATAACCCCCTTTATTTAAATAAGCAGATACAATATCACGTATATTCGGATCATCTTCTACAATAAAAATACTATAATTCATTGCTATAACCTCCTATAATATGTTTAAGCTACTTTATTAGTCTATCGATTCTTACTAATTCACGAAATAATTGTCTTTATCACTCCGTTACCTTTCATTGCTGGCGGACGCTTTTCGAGGGCATGGCTTAATCCTCTTCGGAAGAATATCTTTTCCTGTGGGCCTCAAGACAAATGCTTTTCCAGTCAAAGTCATCACTATCCGCTCAAGGTAACTCGCTATGAGGTTTATTTCTTTCCATTAATATAAATAAATTACTTAAAACACTGCTGTTAGTTTCAGTTAAAATTGCTCTTATTGGCACAATACTGCAACCTTATTACACTTATTTTCGCATATTATGAACGAAATGCCTAATTGCATATATTACATACTTTTTCCACAATTGTACCGAAAACCTGCCAAACCTATTGTCTATAATAAAAAATGCAAGAAAGAGTTATAACATAGTAAGAGAAAGGTGGTATGAACAGATGAGTTATCAAGACGATTACAATAATCAAGAGCATTCAGATGAACAATCATATAATAACAATGAAGATCACACATTTGTGGATGAACAAACAACAGCAAGAGAGGAACTATTACAATCAAATACTCCCTCTACTCAACAGTCACCAAAACAAAATCGTTGGGCGTTGTTTTTAAGTAGTTTGGCAGGAGGAATCACTGTCGCTATATTAGGGTTTATTTTATTATTTACTGGTATTATACCAATTGATACAGACCAAACAATGGATACAACCAATTCAGATGATGCAGAAACAAGCAACGTAATTCAAACATCGACCAATGAAGATGCTATATCTTCTGATACGTTAACCAATGTTGGTGATGCGGTAGTTGGTGTATCAAATATTCAAACGGCAGATTTATGGAGTCAATCTCCTGATTCAGGTACAGGATCGGGAGTCATTTATAAAAAAGAAAATGGAAAAGCTTATATCGTAACGAACCACCATGTAGTAGCTAATGCCAATGAATTAAAAATCACATTACCCAACGGTGAGAGTGTTAATGCAGAATTACTAGGTTCAGATGAATTAACAGACTTAGCTGTATTAACCATTGACGGAGAAAAGGTAGATACAGTTGCTAAATTAGGGACTTCTTCCGATTTAGTCGTTGGAGAAACCGCAATTGCAATCGGAAATCCACTAGGAACAGAATTTGCAGGTTCTGTAACAAAAGGAATTATTAGTGGATTAGAGCGCTCTGTAGAAATAGATTTAAATGGGGATAACGTTGCAGATTGGACAACGGAAGTAATTCAAACAGATGCTGCAATTAATCCTGGAAATAGCGGGGGTGCATTAGTTAACAGTAATGGGGAAGTTGTCGGAATTAACTCGATGAAAATCGCATTACAAGCTGTAGAAGGAATTGGCTTTGCTATTCCAATTGATGATGCAAAACCAGTCATTGAACAGTTAGAAACAAAAGGAAAGGTATCACGACCATTCATTGGAATTAGCGCAATGCCACTCTCTGCAGTACCAGATCGTCACATTGAAGAAACATTGCAACTAAGTAAAGAAGTGACAGATGGAGTTGTCATCGCAGAAGTACAACAAGGCTCTGCCGCTAACCAAGCTGGTCTAAAACGTTACGACGTAATTACTAAAATTAACGATAAAGAAATTTCCTCAATGATGGATTTAAAAGAGTTCTTATATTCCGAAACCACCATTGGCGATGAGGTTCAGTTAACATATTATCGTAACGGAGAAAAACAAAAAACAACACTTACCTTAACGAAGCAACAAGAAGAAACAACACAACAGTAAAGGATTATATTCCTAGTGGAGCCTTCTCCACTAGGAATATTTTTTAAAAAGAAGAATACCACATTTATAGATGACATGTAGTTATTACATTTAATAAATAAATCATTCTGTTTTGGATAGACCTTCTTTCTACCTTAACCAGAATCTTATATAGTTTTATTTGTCAAATTAAGCGAGACAAAGTATCCTTGCCGACATGCTTCATCAAACACTCAATTGGTGTTTGATAATTTAATGATTTTCTTGGAATGTTGTTTCTTCTAGAAGCAACAGTTGATATATATTCTTGTGTAACGGAATTGAAATCCATTTCTTTTGGTAGACCGTTTTTACGTAGTAGACCATTCGAATTTTCATTCAATCCTCTTTGTAATGGCGTTCCTGGATCAGAAAAAGACATGTCAATATCATGGCATGTCTTTTTTAGTTTTCTTAGTGTCTCGCTTAATTTTACAATCAAAGATTCTTTCTTTTAAATAAACTTAGACATAATTTAAATAACATTAGTATCAAGGATGCGATCATTATAAAACCAATTGTAGGAAAATCTATTTTACTATATAAGATAATGCTCATAATACTAGCGACAATAAGTAAAATAAATATATCAAGAGCAAATGACATAAATTTATTGTTCAATTTAGCACACCTCCACTCTGAATGATACTTTCAACACAAGATAAATTTACAGAATACTTAATACCTTATTACAATTACACTATACCATAAATGCCCAGTAAGTCATTAGATTTTTTAGGAAATACTTACTATCTCAATACTGATTGTTTATGTGTTGCGTTAACATTAAGTGAAATATAAGTATTGTTAGAAAAACTTGTATTTATCGTTACCACAAAATTTTGGTTCTATGTCAAATGACGTTGGTGAGTCTAAATAGTCAACTGACTAATTTTTGTTCACGTCCTGAAGTAGCTATGCTGCTTTAGGACGTGTTTTGTTTTTCATTTGTTTATTTGTTTTTCGTTCCACTGGTTTGAGTTTAAATTGCAACAGTATTCGGTTTTTGTAATTTGTAAAATTGCGATAGCCATATGCTACGCGATTTAACACTTTCTCTTTATTGATCATTCCTTTGATACGACCGTTATTATACGAGTAAGCAAAGCTATTATTTATAAAGAGGGAATGCTTTCGTAAGGTTTTCATACTTGTTTTGAGATAAGTGGAAATGTCTTGATGACAATCTTGATTCAATATCATCTCTAACTTATGGTTATCCTTTTGATAGATTGTGTGTAATAAACCTTGATACAACTGATAATTCTTTCGCAGCTTTGAATCATAATCCAACATTGCTTGAACAATAGTATAGAAGTGCTTTCTTTTTTTATATGACAATGCGGACAATGTATCGCTTCATATGTTAATGTAGCATGGATAAACTTATAGGTGCGAACTTTATATTCCTCAATCGTGATGCCTTCTCCGTCGATATAAATATTTTTATCTTGAATATCTAACAGTTTTCTTGTAAAGTTTGTAATAGACAAGTGAGTACCCTCCTAGGATTGGTTTTCGTCGACTTTTATTCTACAGGGAAACTCACTTGTTTTCTATTTTTAAAAGACATTTATGTGATAATAATATTCTTATAGTAAACATCTACTGTTGAAAGACGCAGAGCGGAGGAAATAGGCGCGACTCCTCGAAAATAAAGGGCCATTTTCTTCGTGCGATGCGTTGCTGCCGTAGCATTCCTTGTCCTGCGGGAACAGCGCGAGCCGAAGATCCACTTGGTAAAGTGATTTTCTTTACCAAGTTAGCTGAGGCCGTGCTTGCGGAAAGCAAGCCTATTTCCGCAGCGTAACAAACATTATCCCCCCTTCTTTTATAAATGTTCAAATAAAGATCACACCATCACTTAAAACATGAATTTAAAAATGACGTTAGTGAGTTTTTTTACTCACCAACGTCATATATTGTACAACCTTTATTCGTCCATCATTGAATTTACATCTTGATCATCTAGATAATCTTCATAGCGTTCATGTTGTTCATTTACACCGATAAATTTTCCATCACTGTCACTTAATAAAAATCCTTCTAATTCTTCCACACTTCCTACTTGCTCATCTGAATCAAAAAACATATCTTGATACGTTTTTTCTGTATCATAAAAATCAGACGGGGTTTCTGATGAGCCGTATTTACCTACACGTTGCCACGCATCTTCTGCATCAAACATGACGGTATCATCTTCATCATCTCTACTAATATCACTATCAAGGATATCTTCTTCGACTGGGCGCGTGCGCTCAACAGTCTGTTCCTTCGTATGAGTGACACAGTACAACGTGGTTGGTAACACTTCTAGCCGTTCTATCGGTATATCTACATGACAGACGGCACATTGGCCATACGTTCCTTGCTCGATCGCTTTTAAAGCATGATTGATTGCCGCTAATTCTGTTTCACTATGCTTGTTTAAGGCAATGTCTTTTTCTCTTTCAAATAATTCTGTCCCCGTATCGCCTGGGTGATTATCATAATTCGATAACTCTCCAACCGATTCATTCACTTGTGCGGTCATCATACCATAATGATCAGCCAAATGAGCCTCGATCTCATTTTTTTGCTGTATTAACTGTTTTTTAAATAAGTCAATCTGTTGATTGGTTAACATCTATCCTGCCTCCCCTCATTCAATTTTTGAGGCAGGATTAGTATAACCAATGCGATTAGCTTTCACTCGATTATTTATTGGAAACAAAAAATTGGAACGATAACGTTAACACTCTATTCTAAATTAGAAGAGTAGAGGGTTTTTTTATGAAGCAATACTACAATTTTAGTCACTTGATTTTTTCTTTTTTTTGGCTATACCCAGCTACAACGAAAGCTAAGTCATCATTACCAAACGCTTGCAGCACTTGCAAAAGCAATTCGTGATCAATCGCATCTGATTCATTTGCATCTACCGTATCTTCTAACACTTCTTCTAATAATGTGTTTATCGGCTGCATCGGATATGCTTCTTGATAAACAGCTTTTGGATCTAATTTATAATTGATACACCACTGTGCAAATAGTAAAATCATGTCTCTTTCTTGCTCTTGATAATATTTAATCACTTGTTCATCGCGTGCATTCATGTTATCTCTCCTCTACAAAAACTTATCTAACGTCAATTTTATCATAATGAAAAAAGGTGCACCTCTCATTACAAGAGATGCACCTTATGAAGTTTGTTTAAACTTATAGAGCTACAACGTTAGCTGCTTGTGGTCCACGGTCGCCTTCAACAATTTCGAATTCAATTGTTTGACCTTCGTTTAACGTTTTGAAACCTTCAGCTTGAATTGCTGAGAAGTGTACGAATACATCGTCACCGTCTTCACGTTCGATGAATCCGAAACCTTTATCTGCATTAAACCATTTTACTGTTCCTGTCATGCTCATCGACCTCCTTACAATAAAACTACAAAAGTAATGGAACTAATAGTATTACCTTTACACCCTTATTGTGGAGAGACCGTAAAGAAATATACTACTTCCAATTGCTTTTACAATACAAATGTACTATTTTTTTATTACAAAATCAACCGTCTAAACTGGAAACAATACATAAAATTACAAACACATCCGGAAATTATACTTTTCGCACCATTAAGTTGCTAAAATAGCTGTTCTTTTGTATAATAATTGCTTGCAAGAGACATGCAAAAAAATTTTCACCCCTACACGCGTATCTTGCAAATACGAATGAATAGGTGGTTAACCGAAATGGAAAAGTATCAAGTATTATTGTATTACAATTATGTACACATGGAAGATCCAGAAGGCTATGCAAAAGAGCATTTAGCTTTTTGTAATGAATTAGGATTAAAAGGACGCATCCTTGTTGCAGAAGAAGGCATGAATGGTACGGTTTCAGGTACAGTAGAAGCAACGAATAAATACATGGAAACGATGCATCATGATCCGCGTTTTGCCAACATGACGTTTAAAGTAGATGAAGCTGATAGACACGCATTTAAAAAAATGCACGTTCGTCCTCGTCCAGAATTAGTAACCCTTCGATTAGAAAATGATATTAATCCTAAAGAAACAACTGGTAATTATTTAACACCAAAAGAATTTTATCAAGCAATGCGTGATGAGAACACCGTTGTTATCGATGCAAGAAATGATTACGAATATGATTTAGGTCATTTTCGTGGTGCCATTCGTCCAGATATTCACACATTCCGTGAATTACCAGAATGGATAGAACAAAACAAGGAACAATTTGAAAATAAAAAAATCTTAACCTATTGTACTGGTGGTATACGTTGTGAAAAATTCTCTGGCTGGTTAGTTGAACAAGGGTTTGAAGATGTCAACCAATTACACGGTGGTATTGCTACGTACGGAAAGGATCCGGAAGTACAAGGCGAACTTTGGGATGGACAAATGTATGTATTTGATGAGCGTATTAGCGTACCAATCAATCGAAAGGAACACGTCATTGTAGGAAAAGATTATTTTGACGGCAAGCCATCCGAACGTTATGTGAATTGTGCTAACCCTGAGTGTAATAAACAAATCCTATGTTCAGAAGAAAACGAACACAGATATATGCGTGGTTGTACACATGATTGTCGTGTATCTCCAAGAAACATGTATGTAAAAGAACACGGCTTAACAGAAGAAGACATTCATGCAAGAATACAACGAATCAAAGAAGAAGATAGTATTTCAACAGCTATATAAATTAGATAAATAAAAAAGTCGCTACAACACGTAGCGGCTTTTTTGTTTCCTTTATCGAATAGAGTTGATCACCCTTTTAATTATAAATGCGTGCTTTTTTTGCACATCTAGCAGGGCTAAGTTACCGTTTGAGAAGATTATAGGCGCTGACGGTAACTTAAAGTGGTTGTAAGTTACCGCACGAGAAAGTTATGGACACTTTCGGGCACTTAAAGCGAGTTTATGTTACCGGTCGAGAAGGTTAATTATGTTTTCGGGCACTTAAAACGGTTTTAGGTTACCGAACAGGTGAAAAAAATTAGAAATCGGTAACTTAGAGCTATTTGCAAATTAAAAATGCGATACCTACCTTTGTAAAAATCATGCCCTCTCAAACGGTGATGTAAGCCTCTTACTTTGACATTACATACCTCTACTGCTATCTTTTAAATTACATAAGGGGAGGGAGCTGTTAAATAATTACTGTTTATAACTATGAAGTAAAAACGATTGCTGGTGAGGATAAATCTTTAGCAGATTATCAAGGGAACGTATTGCTAATTGTTAATACAGCTAGTAAGTGTGGCTTCACACCTCAGTATGAAGGATTACAACAACTTTATGATAAATACCATCAAGACGGCTTTGAAGTTCTCGGCTTTCCAAGTAATCAATTTATGAACCAAGAACCAGGTTCGGATGATGAAATCAGTTCTTTCTGTCAACAAAACTATGGTGTTACTTTTCCAATGTTTAGTAAAATCGATATAAACGGAAAAGCCGCACATCCATTATTTCGTTTTCTTACAATAGAAGCGCCTGGTTTTCTAACCGACCAAGTAAAGTGGAACTTCACTAAATTTCTTATTGATAAGGAAGGTAACGTATTGAAGCGTTATGCCCCAAAGACGAAGCCCGAAGAAATAGAAGCAGATATTCAAGCAGCATTAGCATAAAAAAAGGGTTATACCTAGGCCTTATAAAACTATGGTATAATCCCTTTTTTGCACACTTTTTCTAGTAAGCCTTAGCCCAATACACCATGTCTGTTGCTGGGTTACCGCAACAAACACAAGTATCACTCACATCTTTTTGTTCAAGTGGAATACAACGAGAGGTAGCGGTTGTTTCTTCTTTTATTTTATCTTCACACCCTTGATCGCCACACCACATCGCTTGAATAAAGCCTGGGTTCGTTTCTAATACTTCCTTAAACTCTTTCATATTCATTGCAATTGATGTTTTTTGCTCACGATGATTGCGTGCTTTTTTTAATAAATCTTCTTGGATCTCTTCAAGTAGTTCTTTAACGGCGTTCTCTAATGTGTCCAGTACTACAAAATATTTCTCACTCGTATCACGGCGAACGATCACCGCTTGGCCTTTCTCAATATCTTTCGGTCCGATTTCCACTCTTAATGGGACACCTTTCATTTCATACTCATTAAACTTCCATCCCGGCATTTTATCACTTGCATCAATGTCCACACGCGCGACGTTTGCTAATTGATCTTTTATCGCATATGCCTTGTCTAAGACACCCTCTTTATGCTGTGCAACAGGAATAACCATTACTTGTGTTGGTGCAATTTTCGGCGGAATAACCAACCCTCTATTATCCCCATGCACCATAATCAGTGCCCCAATTAATCGTGTAGTAATTCCCCAAGATGTTTGATGTACAGGCTGTGATTCACCTTGTTCATCTGTATAACGAATATTAAACGATTCAGCAAAACCAGTACCTAAATGATGCGATGTTCCTGCTTGTAATGCTTTTCCATCATGCATTAAGCTCTCGATCGTTAATGTATATTTCGCACCCGCAAATTTTTCTTTATTTGTTTTCTTTCCTCGAATCACTGGCATAGCTAAATATTTTTCACAGACGTCGGCATAGAGATTGAGCATTTGGTCTGTTTCTACTGCTGCTTCTTTATTTGTTGCATGACACGTATGGCCTTCTTGCCATAAAAATTCTAGGGAACGAAGGAAAGGACGAGTCGTTTTTTCCCAGCGAACGACATTACTCCATTGGTTATAAAGCTTTGGTAAATCTCGATACGAGTGAATGATTTTAGAATAGTGTTCTGCAAACAGCACTTCAGAGGTCGGTCGAACGACTAGTCTTTCTTGTAGTTGTTCATCTCCACCATGTGTAACCCAAGCTACTTCAGGCGCAAAACCTTCAATATGATCTTTTTCTTTTTGCAGTAAGTTTTCAGGAATAAATAATGGAAAATACATATTCTCATGTCCTGTTGCTTTTATTTTCTCATCCAAAACGTCTCGAATGTTTTCCCAAATCGCATAACCATATGGGCGAATAATCATCGTTCCACGAACAGATCCATAATCAACAAGATCTGCTTGCTTGACAACATCTGTATACCATTTTGCAAAATCATCTTCCATTGCTGTTACTTTTTCAACAAATTGCTTTTTCTTAGCCATTTCACTTTCCTCCACTTACTCTAGATTTTCAATAAAAAAATCCCAGTCTCCTTATCAATAGATAAGGGACCAGGATACGGTGGTACCACCCTTGTTTACAAGCAGACATTCCACTTGCACACTTTTTTTGATATCGGAGACACGCTCCGTTTGTATTTTATCAATCAAACACTCAAAGATAGGTTCAATAGCGTTTTATAGAATTTTTCACCAACCAATTCCTCTCTAACATAAAACATACTATTTACTATTTCTTTTCATCGCTTAAAAATAGAATTTAATTATACATACTATAGAGTAAAGCTGCTTTCATTGTCAAGCTTAATTGAAAAAGACGAATAAAATAATCGTTTCACTCAGATTCCACATACAACTCATTTATGATCGATTCTTACTGAGGTCTTGCCAGATAAACAGCAAAAAGAATGAGAATAATTCCTAGCACTATGAAAAACTTGTATAAAAAATTCCGTTTCCTACGAGAAACACCAAGAATGGCTAAAAATATGCCAAGTATGAATGACATGATCATTATATAAAACCCCATTTTATTCATTCCTTTCGAGAGTAATTATTCGTTCATGACGATTGGCTAAATCTAAATCATGAGTCACTGTAATAACAGTAGTATTAAATTCTTTATTCATATCAAAAAGTAGATTGATAATTTTTTCTTTGTTTTCTAAGTCTAAAGATGCAGTTGGTTCATCTGATAAAATTATTTGGGGATTCATAATTACAGCCCTAGCAAAAACGGCTCTAGCTCGTTGACCACCAGAACAATCAAGTGGTTTCTTTTTCAAAATGGGCTCAATCCCAATTTTATTAATAATTCGTTTAAAGTGATCTTGGATAGTTATGTCTTTTTTAATGTTAGCATACATAAGCGGCAATTTAATATTATCCTCTATGGTCAAAGAATTAATTAATGCGGACTCCTGAAGAACAAAACCAATTTTTTGATTACGCCACTCAGCTAGTTTATTTCGTGATAAATCCTTAACAGATGAATCAAAAAGCTCATAGTACCCTTGATATTGTGTATCAAGTAGACCAATAATATTAAGCAAAGAAGTTTTTCCAACTCCAGACTCCCCTACAATAGAAAGCCTTTCCCCAGGTTCAACTTCCAACTCAAAATCATTTAAGATAGAAAAACCTTTCTCCTTGAATGTTTTTTTCTGGATTTCCAGTTTAATGATACTATTCATTGTAACACCCCCACGGAGATCGGAATACTTTTAATTTTTCTTATTGTAAGTTCAACAATCGTAAATCCAATAATAATATCTATAAAAAGGACAATAAGTAAAGCCAACCAATCCATACTTATTAAGCCAAATATCCCGTAAGTAGCAAAGGTTGAGTCTTTTCTTAACCAAAAACCGTATCTATTGAGAGCGGTTATCCC
>NZ_JBISEP010000024.1:0-48285 GCF_044383835.1 Paraliobacillus sp. JSM ZJ581 | reverse complement strand
TCGTCTTTGATAGATATTCAAATAAAAACTATATCATCACTTAGAACATGAATTTAAAAATGACGTTCGTGAGTTTTGTCCCAGCTTCTTCCTTTAATTATATATTTGCTGAGTAAGCAGCACCATTATCTCCCATACACTATCTATGTTAGCCCCTTTTCTTCTAGATTAAAAAAGCACTATAAGGTTAGCCCCCTATAGTGCTTTTTCTTTTAAATATTAATCGTTCACGTATGGCAATAAAGCCATTTGACGTGCGCGTTTGATTGCTCTTGTTAATTTACGTTGATATTTTGCAGAAGTACCTGTTACACGACGAGGAAGAATTTTTCCACGCTCTGAAACAAATTTTCTTAGCAAATCAACATCTTTATAATCGATGTGTGTAATACCGTTCGCTGTAAAATAACACACCTTACGACGTTTTGAACGTCCACGACGAGCTGCCATCAGAAAGCCCTCCTTTAGTTAAACATTAAAATGGTAAATCATCATCTGATATATCAATTGGTTCTCCATTATTCTCAAATGGATTCTTTTCATTCGATTGATTATTATTTTGATTAAATGATTGGTTTTGGCTGTAATCAGGATTGTATCCTGCTGATCCTTGTCCACCTTTAGGTGAACCGGATCCTCCACCACCTTTTGTCTCAAGAAATTGTACAGAATCTGCAACAACTTCTGTTATATAGACGCGCTTTCCATCTTGACCTTCGAAATTTCTCGTTTGAATGCGACCGTCTACTCCGACTAAGCTCCCTTTATTCATAAAGTTTGCTAAGTTTTCAGCAGGTCGTCTCCATACGACACAGTTAATAAAATCTGCTTCTCGTTCGCCTTGTTGATTGGAAAATGGTCGATTAACGGCTAAGGTGAAATTAGCTACTGCAACACCATTTGCAGTATAGCGTAAGTCTGGATCCTTCGTTAACCTGCCGACGAGTACGACACGATTTAACATGGGAATCCCTCCTTATTTGTCGTCTTCACGAATTGCCATATGACGAATAATATCGTCAGAGAACTTCGCTAAACGATCAAATTCATTAATTGCTTTTTCGTCGCCTTTAAAATTAATCACTACATAGTAACCATCACGAAAGTCGTTGATTTCATAAGCAAGACGTTTCTTGCCTTTTTCTTCAACTTTTTCAATTTCCGCACCATTGTCAGTAAGGATACTGTTAAAACGCTCAATCAATGCTGTTTGCGCTTCTTCCTCAATGTTTGGGCGGATGATGTACATAATTTCATAGTTATTCATCCGTTTGCACCTCCTTTTGGTCTTAGCGGCCTATTTCTTTTTGAAATAAGCAAGGAGTAATAATTGTTCATTACTCACAATCAAATATTATACCAAACATTGTTGAATGACGCAAGATCAATCTCCTTACTTGTTACAAATAACCGGTTTACTTTAATAATGATCCAGGCTTACACGTTAAAACGGAAATGCATAACATCGCCGTCCTTCACCAAATAATCTTTTCCTTCTAATCGAACGTTTCCTTTTTCTTTCGCGCGACTCATTGAACCAGCTTCTAATAGATCATCGTATGATACCGTCTCAGCTCGAATAAATCCTCGTTCAAAATCAGTATGAATGATACCTGCAGCTTGTGGTGCTTTAATTCCTTTTGTAAATGTCCATGCTCGAACCTCTTGCTCACCAGCAGTAAAGTAAGTAGCTAGTCCAAGTAATTGATACGTAGCTTTTATTAGTTGATCTAAACCAGATTCAGCTATTCCTAGCTCTTCAAGGAACTCTACTTTTTCTTCCCCTTCAAGCTCTGCAATTTCTGATTCTACTTTTGCACTAATAACTATAACTTCTGCATCTTCCTGTGCTGCAAAGCCACGAACTTTTTTAACATTAGGGTTATTATTTGCTTCAAGCAGCTCATCCTCCCCAACATTCGCCACGTATAAAATCGGTTTGCTTGTTAGTAAATGTAATCCTTTTACCAGCTTTTGTTGCTCTTCTGTAAATGAAACTGAACGCGCTGGTTTTTCATCTTCAAATGCATCTTTCAATTTAGCTAATACATCAAATTCAACAACGGCTTCTTTATCTTTTTGTCTAGCCATCTTCTCTACACGTTGCATACGCTTAGTCACAGTTTCTAAATCTGCTAATATCAGCTCTAAATTAATGGTTTCAATGTCATCAATTGGATCAACTGTCCCTGATACATGCGTAATATTCTCATCTTGAAAACATCTAACGACATGACAAATTGCATCTACTTGACGAATATGCGATAAAAATTGATTTCCCAAACCTTCTCCTTTACTAGCACCTTTTACAATTCCTGCAATATCAGTAAACTCAAAAGTTGTAGGGACTGTCTTTTTCGGTTTGACTAATTCAGTTAATTTACCTAAACGTGCATCAGGCACTTCTACAATACCTACGTTTGGATCTATTGTACAAAACGGATAGTTAGCTGATTCTGCCCCCGCTTGCGTAATTGCGTTAAATAATGTTGATTTTCCGACGTTGGGCAAACCAACGATTCCTGCTGTTAATGCCATTAAAACTTTCACTCCTTAAGGATATACCGCTCATATGAACGTTTCAGTCTTTCTAATTATAGGTATAGTCGATTCGTTTGACAAGTTAATAAATAGTTAAAATACGTATGTTACAACATTATATTTTAATCTTTCCCTAAACAAAATTACGATCTTATTAATCATTTAAGTATTATTTATTAAAATTAGCACAATGTTTCACGTGAAACAAACTTATTTTTCCTCTTCTTGATCTGCTTTCACTAATACTTTTTTCAGTTTTGTTTCAAATTTTCTTCGTGGTATTAATACACTGTGACCACAGCCATCACATTTAATTCTAATATCCATACCCATACGAATAATTTTCCATCGGTTCTCACCACATGGATGGGTTTTTTTCATTTGAACTAAGTCATTCAGTCCATAGTCTTTATTCATGACACTCCCCCCTTAGCGAAGTACAAAGTATACATTAAATATAGTCTTATTCTATCATGTTCACTTTCATTTGTATCGGTTTAAAAATGGATATAATAATAAACTAGACAAAATATATAAATTTAATAATCCATATAGAGGATATAAATATTCAATTAGTGTGGCAAAACCAAATGTAGTTAAAGGAATCATACAAACAATTAAGATGAGTGCGATTAGCCACATTGGCATTTGTATAAATTCTCTTGCTCTTGAAACTAATCCAAGTGTGCCTGAAACAGCTGTAGTAAATATAGCGAACCATAATAAAATTGATATGAAAATAAACATGGTGTATGGATAATGCTTTAAGATTGCAAACAGAGGAATTTCATACACTAAAAGGTCATTGGCAATTTGCACCAAACTACTATTATATAAAAAAGAAATCGACCCTAATATTACTCCACTTCCTATACTTGAAAAAAGAGCTTCTTTCTTTGAATCGATTTGTGTACCAACTGCTCCTAACACAGCAACAAGTGGAAGGATGTTTAATGCCGTAAACGGAAAGGCTGCAACCCAATTGCTCTGTTTTTCTATATCAGCAAAAATCAATAAGTCTTGTTTCATAATAAAAGATATTAAGACACTAACCAACCCAACTATTAATAATGGTAAAATGATGCTGTTTAATGATAAAACGCCTTCTATATCCCAAATAAATACGATTACAACTGGAATCGCAATAAATACGATCCCCCACCAATATGGCAAGCGAAAGGCCTCTATTGTTACACCACTGCCAGCTAGCATAATCACAGTAGTTGTAAATAAATAAACAATGATCATTCCGTCATATAAAGGAGTAAATCGTTTCCCTACCAATTTTTTTAAAACAGGTAAGTAATCAGATGTTTTATTTTCATAACTAATCATTAGTATCGTATAACAACAAACAGTGAATAGTACGGAAAATATTATAATAGCTAGTCCACTTTCCGGTCCAAAAAATTGCCATAGTTCCCTACCAGAAGCATATCCAGCACCTATCATCGTACCAATAATTAAGAAAATCCATTTCATTCCTGATTTAAACATCACTTCACCCCTATTTTTAATCACAATGTATAGAAAAAAGTAAATACTCGTATACTATTAAAAATATGCCTTTGGAGGAGAAGCTATGAATCTTAAAACTCCTGTCTTTCAAAAAAATGAGAAACGATTTCTTTACGATGCATCTTTTGTGAAAATTAAAATTGCAGAAACATTAAAAAATTTAATTCCAAATGAACCGAAAGAATACGTTATTGTATGTATTGGTACCGATCGTTCTACTGGTGATGCATTAGGTCCATTAACAGGAAGCTTATTAAAAAAACGGAAGCATGATCATTTTTCTTTGTTTGGAACACTCGAAAAACCAGTACATGCTACAAATTTAACTAAAACACTTTCGTATATTAATCAAACATATAGCGATCCGTTTGTAATAGCAATTGATGCATGTTTAGGAAAACAATCATCTGTTGGTTCAATTATTGTAGGATCTGGTGCACTACTACCTGGCGCTGCTTTAAACAAAGATTTACCGTCTGTTGGGGATTTGTATGTACATGGCGTAGTAAATATTGGTGGATATATGGATTATATGATCTTGCAAAGCACTAGACTCCATATTGTCATGAGTATGGCGGAAGTATTAGCAGGGGCTTTACATTATTTAGACATCTATCTGACATATCCTACTGCTAACCGTACAAAAAAAGACGCGGGATTGTGAGGATGCGCTTAAAGTCGATATGACTCTTAAATGTATTTTTTTATTGAGTGGTATAATTTTTTAAATCTATTGTTTTCATCAAATATTACAGTGAGACACAATGTAATAATGTTTCACGTGAAACATTATTTGCTTCATTAATATAAAAAGCTTGGCAAATGGTTATTGCCAAGCTTAGTTGTTATTGAAATAGCTCAAGGATACGATCTAAATCATCATCTGAGAAAAACTCAATTTCTATTTTCCCCTTTTTCTTTCCTTTATGAATTTTGACTCCTGTACCTAAATGGCTACGTAGTAAATTTTCTCGTTCAGTTAGGAATACATCTTTCTTTTCTTTTGTTTTTTTCTTTTGTTGAGGTACTTTGTCATTCAACTGCGTAATTAACTGCTCAAGTTGACGAACATTTAAGTTTTCCTTTTTAATTTTGTTAACGATAGGTTGTAATTTATTTTTGTCTTTTAAACCTAATAAAGTTCGTCCGTGGCCCATGGATAATTCGCCATTGTTAATCAAAGCAGTGATTGAAGTTGGTAAACTTAATAAACGAATTAAATTTGCAATATGTGGTCGGCTTTTTCCTAATCGTTGCGCAAGTTCACCTTGAGTCATGTTAAATTCTTGCATTAAGTTAGCATAGGCTTGCGCTTCTTCAATTGGCGTTAAATCCTCGCGCTGTAGGTTTTCTAAAAGTGCCAGTTCCATCATCTTCTGATCAGTCATTTCTTTAATAATAACTGGAACCTTTTCTAACCCAGCTTCTTTCGCTGCTCGGTAACGTCGTTCACCTGCAACAATTTCATACCCTTTTATACTTTGGCGAACAATCAACGGTTGAAGAATGCCATACTCGATAATGGAGTCTTTTAATTCTTCAATGGCTTCTGCTTGAAATGTTTTTCGAGGTTGATATGGATTTGGACGACATGATTGAACCGAAACCTGTTGAATAGTCTCATCATCATCCGATTCTAATTCTGGAAAAAAGACATTAATTCCTTTCCCTAACCCTTTCGCCATTAGCGATCACTTCCTTTGCTAAATCAAGATATACTTCTGCACCTCTAGATTTCGGATCATAAACGATAATTGGTTGTCCATGGCTTGGGGCCTCTCCCAGCCTAACATTCCGTGGTATAATAGATCGATAAACTTTATCTTGAAAATATTTTTTCACTTCATCAATAACTTGTATACCTAAATTAGTCCTCGCGTCAAGCATCGTTAATAAAACACCTTCAATTGTAAGTTGCTTGTTCAGATGTTTTTGTACTAAGCGTATTGTATTTAATAATTGACTTAAACCTTCCAAAGCGTAGTACTCGCATTGCACTGGTATTAACACGCTATCAGCTGCAGTTAAAGCATTAATAGTTAGTAATCCAAGTGATGGTGGACAATCAATAATAATATAATCATATTTGTCCACTAATGGTTCAAGTGCTTTCTTTAATCTAACTTCTCTTGATATTGTAGGAACAAGTTCAATTTCTGCTCCAGCAAGCTGAATGGTTGCCGGTATTACATTTAAATTTTCTACCGTTGTAGGAACACACACCTTGTCTGCATTTAAGTCTTCCACTAATACATTATAAATACATTCATCCATGTCAGCTTTGTTAATTCCCGAACCACTTGTTGCATTTCCTTGTGGATCTATATCTACAAGCAATACTTTATGATTCATGTATGCTAAACATGCGCTTAAATTGACTGAAGATGTTGTTTTTCCTACGCCGCCTTTTTGATTTGCTACGGCGATTATTTTTCCCATGGTGTCACCTACCTAGTTCAAACTCTATTGACTATAAAATATATTCTATCATTTTTTTCTAAAATAAACACAACTTTTATAACTCTTTATCTTTTAAACATTCATAAGACAAAAGAAAATCCCAATCTTACGTACATGGAAGAAGGGACTTATCTAGTATATTATTTTTTCTTAGGTATCTTTATTGTGATTTGATAATAATCATCATAATCTTGTTCATCAGTTTCTAAATTAATTCCAGTTTCAGTCACCATATGAAGTGATTGCTTGATAGTATTCATTGCAATACGCATATCTTTATTAACACCTTTTAATGTTGGTTTCTTCTTTTTTGGTAATTGTTCGAATAATTTTTGAATCCGATCTTCTGTTTGTTTCACATTAAGATTTTTATCGATAATTTCTTGTAATATCTTTTCCTGTTTTTCAGGGTCTTTGATGCTTATAAGTGCGCGTGCATGCCTTTCAGTTATCTTTTTCTCCAAAATGGCAATTTGTACGGATTTTGGTAGCTTTAAGAGACGCATTTTATTCGCAATGGTTGATTGACTTTTTCCTAACCGTTGTGCCAAGGCTTCTTGTGTTAAGCCGTGTAATTGTAATAATCTTTCATATGCTTTAGCTTCTTCAATAACGGTAAGTTCTTCTCGTTGTAAGTTTTCTATTAATGCAACAGAAGCTGTTTCCGTATCACTCATTTCTCGAATGATTGCAGGAACGGTTTCCCAGGCTAGAAAGCTTACAGCCCGCCATCTTCTTTCACCAGCAATTAATTCAAACCCTCTTCCCTCTTCATCGGGAGTCATCTTACGTACCACAATAGGTTGAATCATACCATGCGTGTGAATCGTTTGTGCCAATTCTTCAATTTTTTCTTGATTAAAAATCGAACGCGGTTGATAACGGTTTGCGGCAATTTCTTTGACTGGAATTTGAATGACCTCGTCTGGCACGTATTCCTGTTCTGTTACTTCTTCTTCCTTGTCACCTATGCCGAATATCCGGCTAAATGGGTGTAACATTCACTAGACACCACCTTAATCTCTTTCCTATGCTACCTTATTACATCCAACAATTGGTTTCACAGGATTTTATAATGAAGTAGCTTTTGATTAAATGTTTCACGTGAAACATTTAATCATTTATTCTAAGATAAGTATTTGTAATCTTATCGACGTTATTCTGTTCTTATTCTACCATATAATCTTTTAGAATAGTAAGTTGTTCTGATAGAAATAAAAAATACATGCTAAACTCACAGATATTTTTACAAAAAATTAATCCTTTACAATAATTTCAAATAGGTGTTTTTTTATAATTATTGAATAGGTGTTTTATTTGGAACACCAGGTTTTCTTGGGAATTTCTTTGGCGTTTTTCTTTTTTTATCAAAAATGATAATATTTCGCTCCCCACTATTTTCCGGTAATTCAAATGTGTTCACTTTGTTTACTTCTCCACCCAATATTTCAATAGCTGCTTTTGCATCTGATATCTCGGAGGTCGCACTCGGTCCTTTCATAGCAATAAAATATCCGCCTGTTTTACATAATGGAAAACACAATTCACTTAACACAGATGTCCTTGCAACCGCTCGAGCCATAACTACATCAAAAGAATGTCTAAATTGTTCTTGTTTACCAAAAATCTCTGCACGGTTATGATAAAATGCCATACCATCTAGTTCTAATTCTTCTGCTAATTTGTTTAAAAAGGTAATTCGTTTTTGTAAAGAATCAACAATCGTTACCTTTAACTGTGGGAAACAAATCTTTAACGGAATACTGGGAAAACCAGCACCAGCACCTACATCACATAGGTGCAGTTCTTTTGTAAAATCAAAATAAAAAGCAGCGGTAATTGAATCGTAAAAATGCTTCAAATAAACCTCATCTTCTTGAGTAATTGCAGTTAAATTTATTTTTTGATTCCACTCTATCAATGTTTTAAAATAAATATCAAATTGTTTCTTTTGTTTATCAGATAGATCGATTCCTTGTTTTTTCAACTGATCTACAAAGGTATTTGCATTCATCACTAACAACCCTTTCTATTGCAATACTACTTTTTATCTTTATTTACTCTAGCTATATTACCTTGCTCAATATACACAAGTAGAATGGAAACGTCAGCTGGGTTTACACCTGAAATACGAGAAGCTTGTCCTACCGATAAAGGACGCACTTTTTTCAATTTTTGTTTTGCCTCTGTAGCAATCCCACCAATAGCATCATAATCCATGTTATCAGGAATGAGTTTATTTTCCATTTTTTGCATTTTACCAACTTGCTGGTTAGATTTATCAATATAACCTTGATATTTGATTTGAATTTCTACTTGCTCTTTTACATCTTCGGATAATGCGACAGATGCTTTTGTTAATCTTTCAATAAATGCATAGTTTATCTCTGGTCGTTTAAGTAACTCAACTGCTTTCGTTGGTTCTTTCAAAGGGGTAGCACCAACATCTTCCATTGATTGATTTAGTTGGTCTGATGGCTTTATTGTTTGTTTAGCTAATCGCTTTTTCTCTGTTTCTACTTGTTCTTGTTTTTTAATAAAAGTATTATAGCGTTCTTTAGAAATTAAACCTAAACGATGACCAATTTCAGTTAAGCGCATATCTGCATTATCATGCCTTAACAATAAACGATATTCTGCTCTAGATGTTAACAAACGGTATGGTTCATTTGTTCCTTTTGTTACTAAATCATCAATCAGTACGCCAATATAAGCTTGTGATCGATCAAGTATTAAGGTTTCAGTATCTAATGCTTTCGCTGCTGCATTTATTCCAGCGATTAGTCCTTGTCCAGCCGCTTCCTCGTATCCTGAAGTACCATTGATTTGACCAGCAGTAAATAATCCTGCAATATTTTTAACTTCTAATGTTGGCCATAATTGTGTTGGTACGACAGCATCATATTCAATGGCATATCCGCTACGCATAATCTCCGCTTCTTCTAATCCAGGGATGGAACGTAGCATTTCTCTTTGTACAAATTCTGGTAAAGAAGTAGATAAACCTTGAACGTAGATTTCTTCTGTATTTCTTCCTTCTGGCTCCAAGAAAATTTGATGGCGTGGTTTGTCATGAAAACGAACGACTTTATCTTCAATAGATGGACAATATCTTGGACCAGTTCCTTTGATCATTCCAGAGTACATTGCTGATAATCCTAAATTATCATCTATAATTTGGTGTGTTTTTTCGTTTGTATACGTTAACCAACAAGGAATCTGATCAACAATCGTATCGACAGTTTCGTACGAAAAATGACTAGGATTATCGTCTCCTGGTTGTATTTCTGTTTTTGAATAATCGACCGTGTGACTATTTACACGTGGTGGTGTACCTGTTTTAAAACGAACAAGCTCAAATCCTAATTCCTCTAGGTTCTCTGGTAGCTTAACAGAGACACGTTGATTGTTTGGTCCACTCTCGTATGATAAGTCACCAATAATGACTCGTCCACGCATAAATGTACCAGTAGTAATAATAACTGATTTTGCATAATAAGCTGCTTTTGTCTCTGTAATTACACCTTTACAAACACCGTCTTCTACAATTAATTTATCCACCATTCCTTGGCGAATCGTTAAATTCTCGATGTTTTCTAATTGCTCTTTCATTTCTTGAATATATAGAGGCTTGTCTGCTTGTGCACGTAATGCTCGCACAGCTGGTCCTTTTCCTGTATTTAGCATACGCATTTGAATATAGGTTTTATCAATTACTTTGCCCATTAATCCACCTAATGCATCTACTTCTCTAACAACTACTCCTTTTGCTGGGCCACCAATAGATGGATTACACGGCATAAAGGCGATCATATCTAAATTTAATGTAAGCATTAATGTTTTTGCACCACGTTTTGCACTAGCATTAGCTGCTTCTACACCTGCATGGCCTGCTCCAATCACGATTACATCAAAATTACCTGCTTCATATGTCATTGTGTTGACACTCCTTTGTAGCCTACTTCTCGCAGACAAAATTACTTATTTCCCTAAACAGAATTGTGAAAACAATTGGTCAATCAAGCTATCTTGAACGGTATCACCGATAATTTCACCAAGCAATTGCCATGCACGTGTCACATCAATCTGAACCAAATCAATAGGCATACCATCTCGCATGGCTGCCATTGCTTCATCTAATGTAGCCATTGCTTGTTTTAAAAGCTGAATGTGTCTTACATTTGACACATAGGTTAGATCATTGGATTCTATCTCTCCAGCAAAAAAAGTATCCGCAATAGCTTGCTCTAATAGATCTATTCCTTTTTCCTCGATCAATGCAGTTGTTATAATCGGATGATGATTTGCCAATTGTACTACTTTGTCTAGATCTATTTTTTGTGGTAAATCTGTTTTGTTCACTAAAACGATCACTTCCAATTCACGCACTAGTTCAAACAACTGTTTATCTTCTTCTGTTAATGGTTCATTATGATTGACAACGAATAAGATTAAATCTGATTCTTTTAGTACTTGTCTAGATCTTTCTACACCTATTTTTTCGACGATATCTTCTGTATCTCGAATACCAGCAGTGTCTACTAAACGAAGTGGTACACCTCTTATATTTACATACTCTTCTATTACATCACGAGTTGTTCCTGGGATATCGGTAACGATAGCTTTATTTTCATGTACTAATGCATTCATTAGTGATGATTTTCCCACATTCGGTCGGCCTATAATAGCAGTTGAAATACCCTCTCGCAGAATTTTACCTTGTTTAGCCATCTGTAATAATCGTTCAATTTCTTGATAGACTTGACTTGTTTTTGTGAGCATCATCTCATGTGACATCTCTTCCACATCATCATACTCAGGATAATCAATATTTACTTCTACATGAGCAACTGTTTCTATTAACTCTTGTCGTAGTTGATGAATTAATTTCGATAATTTTCCATCTAACTGTTTGATAGCTACATCCATTGCTTTATCTGTTTTAGCCCGAATCAAATCCATTACTGCCTCAGCCTGCGATAAATCGATACGGCCATTTAAAAATGCACGTTTCGTAAACTCTCCAGGCTCAGCTAAACGTGCTCCCATTTGCAACGTTAATTCTAACAGACGGTTAACTGATGCTAATCCACCGTGACAATTTATTTCTACGACATCTTCCCTCGTAAATGTTTTTGGTGCCTTCATAATACTTATCATAACTTCTTCAATAAATTGATCTGACGTAGGATCAATAATTTTTCCATAGTGAATGGTATGTGAATCAGCTTCCATTAAATCTTTTCCATGAAAAATTTGATTAGCAATTTCAACAGCTTCACGACCACTTAATCTTACAATAGCAATGGCTCCTTCACCTAATGGTGTAGATATTGCTGCAATTGTATCTTTCTCCATATCTTCACCCACTTTTTTTCTTTATCTTCTTCATTTATCATTAACTAATTTCTTTGTATTAGACACTTGTCACTAACTTACAAGAATATCATATAATTATCATACTTGAAAAGCAATTTTATCAATTGTTTATCCACATGTGCATATCGTTCTCGACAATCTATAACTGACTCCTTTTTATTTACTTTTGTTATCCACATGTTAATAACTTATTAAACATCTTTCATTACATAAAAAAAAGAGCCATCTCGGATGAGACAACTCTTTTATCATACATTTATTTTTTCAATGGTTTAATTACAACATGTCTGTGTGGATCAGCACCGTCTGAATACGTTTCAATCATTTGATTGTCTTGTAAAGCACCATGAATAATCTTACGCTCAAATGACGGCATTGGTTCTAGAGATACATGTTTGTTAATCTTTGTTGCTTTATCTGCTAAACGATAAGCAAGCTGCACTAACGTTTGTTTTCTACGCTCTCGATAACCTTCTGCATCAACAATAACCTGATGTCGTTCCTTCGCTTTTCGATTAAGCATAATTTGAACTAAGTATTGTATTGCATTCAAGGTTTGACCTCGCTTACCGATAACCATCGCCATATTCTTACCTGTTAATTCAAAATAAATGGTGTTTCCTTGAACGGTACGCTCAACACTTACTTTTTCTTCTGTAAAATTAGTAAGTATATCAACCAAATAATCTTCTGCTAATTGAATCGGATTTTCTGAAATAGAAACTTTTACAATTGCTCGTTTAGATCCAAATAATCCTAAAAAACCTTTTTTACCTTCATCAATAATTTCTACATTGACCTGGTCCTCTGTGGTGTTTAACTGCTTTAATGCTGATTGGACCGCATCTTTAACTGTTTGACCAGAAGCAGTTACTTGTCTCACTTTTTCGCTCCTCCCGCTGTAGATCCCTTATTCATCATTGGTCTACGAATAAATAGCGTTTGTAATACCATAAATATGTTACCAACTACCCAATATAGCGCAAGTGCAGATGGGAAAAAGAGTGCCATGACACCGATCATAATTGGCATCATATACAGCATCATTGTCATCTGTGGCATTGCAGCATTTTGAGTGGTATTTGTTCCAGCCATCATTAGCTTCTGTTGCAAGAAAGTTGCTCCAGCAGCTACGATCGGTAAGATATAGTATGGATCAGGCTCGCTTAATTGGAACCATAAAAAACTACCTTCATCAAGATGTGGTGTTCTCATAATCGCATGGTAAAAAGCAATTAATATTGGCATCTGTACTAATACTGGTAAACAGCCCGCCATTGGATTGACACCATTTTTTTGAAATAGTTCCATTGTCTCTTTTTGTAACTTTTGCTGTGTTTGTGCGTCTTTTGAGCTGTATTTTTCTTTAATTTTTTGTAATTCTGGCTGAATATCTTGCATTGCTTTCGAACTTCTCAATTGCTTAATATTTAGCGGTAATAAAATTAAACGAATAATTATAGTAACTACTACAATTGCTAATCCAAAACTACCACTAAAAAGCTTCGCTGCTTCTTTTATAACTACTGATAAGGGATATACAAAATAAGAATCCCAAATTCCTTCACTTTCACTTGTAATATCAGAATTAATGTCTCCGCAACCAGACAAAAACACTAATAATCCGATCAAGGTCACTAACAATAAGACCTTTTTACGCATACTCTTCCTCCTTCATACCACTTCTTACAGATATATTAATTTTATTTATAACTATTTTTCACAGTAAAACATGTTTATCATACAAAAAATTTTAAATAACGTAAATAGTTGACACTATATTGTTAAAAGTTAGAGACTCATCTATTATTTATTTCATTTTAGAAGCGTTTTAGAGATTTTGTTTTAGAAAGTACATGTATCAAGCTTTTTTTCATATGATGATAATCCATATCTTTTGTAGGAATACGTGCGATGATAACAATGTCCAAAGAAGGATCAATCTGTTGTTTTAATTCTAAAAAAGCTTGACGTAAATATCGTTTAACTCGATTACGCACCACAGCATTACCAATTTTTTTACTGACAGACAACCCAATTCGAAAATGTGTTTGTTCGTGTTTATGTAAAAAATATATAACTAACTGTCTATTAGCAAACGATTGTCCTTTCTGAAAAACATGTTGGAATTCTTCATTTTTTTTTATTCGATATGTTTTCTTCATGGAATGTTACCTCCATTATACACTAAAATCCAATCAGAACGAATCACTTATAGAAGCTTCACAAAAAATAGCACTATTTCATTACTAACTAATACGTTATTTTTTGTCAAAATCTCCATAAAGGTTGTTCTAATTGGAAAAAAGACCACTGAGATCATGTCAGTGGCCTATGCAGACAATACTTTTCTTCCTTTTTTACGACGGCGAGCAATTACGTTTCTTCCATTTGCTGTGCTCATACGAGAACGGAAACCGTGCACTTTTTTACGTTTACGTGTATTTGGTTGAAATGTGCGTTTCATTTATAGAACACCTCCCTGAGGAATTGACTTTCTATATCATTAAAAAGATAGCCTAACACATTATACGGAATATAGATACCTTCTGTCAACAAAAACCCTAATTTTTAGCTCTAATACATATGAAAGAAAACACTTCTTATACATTCTCTTGAAAAAGTACTTGTCCTACAATAATAGTTGCTTTTTTTCATTATCCACAACTACTGTGAATCCTTTTGCACATACTTTATCCTATCCACAACATTTATCTACAAATTACGCACAAAATATAGTGTTGTGGATAGCTTTTGTCTACAAGGTGTAGTTAATGTGGATAAGTGTCGAAATCCCCTTGCTATATTAGCATTTATTTGGTATTATATTAATGTTTTAACATGTGGAAAAGAAGAAAGAAACAATCACTATCCACAGACTGTGGATAACGTGTGGACATTTGTACACACACTTGTTTATTCTTCTATTCACAAGCTAGTGGATAATTCGAGAAACTTACTTAAACTCTGATCTTCTCTATCCTTAACTATCCACAACGATGGAAAACTTATATGCCTTTCGATTCCCCTATTAATAGGATTACGAGAGGCTTTTTACTTCTTCATTCACTATATTCACTTAGTAAATAAAATATGCTTAGAAAGGAGTGAATGTTAAATGGAAAACATTGAAGATTTATGGACTAGTACCCTTGCTAAAATAAAAGAAAAAGTTAGTAAACCTAGCTATGACACTTGGTTAAAAAACACAAGTGCTAATAATATCACAGAAGATACCATCATTATATCTGCTCCTAATGAGTTTGCCCGTGATTGGCTTGAAAGTAGATATACCTCTTTAATATCTGATGCATTATTTGAAGTAACTGGAGCAAAATTAAAAACAAAATTTGTTATTCCTGAAACGGAGCATTTACAGGAAGACAAATCACATGAAGCAAAAAAAATACCAACTATTAGAACAAGTGACAACAATCAATTACCGAAAACAATGTTAAATGATAAATACACTTTTAATACTTTTGTTATTGGATCTGGTAATCGTTTTGCACATGCTGCTTCATTAGCAGTAGCTGAAGCTCCAGCAAAAGCATACAATCCATTATTTATCTATGGTGGTGTAGGACTAGGTAAAACACACTTAATGCATGCTATTGGACACTATGTGCTTGACCATAATCCAGATGCAAAAGTAGTCTATTTAACTTCTGAAAAATTCACTAATGAGTTTATCAATTCCATTCGTGATAACAAAGCTGAGAATTTTAGAAATAAATATCGAAGCATTGATGTTTTATTAATTGATGATATTCAATTTTTAGCAGGTAAAGAACAAACACAAGAGGAATTTTTCCATACATTTAATACATTACATGAAGAGAGTAAACAAATTATTATATCTAGTGATCGACCTCCTAAAGAGATTCCAACCCTTGAAGATCGCTTACGATCAAGATTTGAGTGGGGGTTAATTACAGATATAACACCACCAGATTTAGAAACCCGTATTGCTATCTTGCGTAAAAAAGCAAAAGCAGAAGGATTAGATATCCCTAATGAAGTAATGCTCTACATTGCCAATCAAATTGATACAAATATAAGGGAATTAGAGGGAGCATTAATTCGTGTCGTTGCATATTCCTCTTTAATAAACAAAGATATTGATGCCTCACTAGCAGCTGAAGCACTTAAAGATATTATTCCAAGTTCTAGACCTAGAGTGATTACGATTGCTACCATACAAGAGGTCATTTCTGAAAAATATCAAATAAAATTAGAAGAATTTGCTGCCAAAAAAAGAACCAAATCAATTGCTTTTCCAAGGCAAATTGCAATGTATTTATCAAGAGAGTTAACGGATTTCTCTTTACCTAAAATAGGTGAAGAGTTTGGTGGAAGAGATCATACAACAGTTTTACATGCTCATGAAAAAATTTCGAAAATGTTAAGTGAAGATGATCTACTAAATCGAGATATAGAAGAAATTAAAGAACGATTGAAATCAATGTAAATCATTTTCTACAAAAAAGGCATTTGTACACATGTGAATAACGTGGATAATCGTTTCATGCTTATTAACACCTTATCCACAAATGTTTAAATAAGCTTTTCTTGTTTTTATTTCAGTTATCCACATACTCACATGCCCTATTACTATTACTACGAATTTTATTAATAATAATTAATATATATAACTTCCACATAGGAGGATTTCATTTATGCGTTTTATTATTCAGCGTGATCAATTGATTGACAGTATTCAACACGTAATGAAAGCAATCTCATCTCGTGTTACGATTCCTATCTTAACTGGAATTAAGATAGAAGCATCGTCAGAAGGAATTAAATTAACAGGAAGTGATTCGGATATATCTATCGAATCTTTTATCCCTAAAGAAGAAAATGGGATGATTCATGCAGAAGAAATAACAGAAGGAAGTGTCGTCGTTCAAGCAAAATACTTTCCTGATATTATTCGGAAACTTCCACTTAAAGCAGTAGAAATTGTAGCTGATACGAATTTTCAAGTTACAATAAAATCAGGAGGAGCTGAATTTCATCTCAATGGCCAAGATGCCACTGAATATCCTCAATTGCCTGTTCTACATACAGATAATTGTATTACTTTAAAAAATGCAGTATTAAAGGATTTAATTAAACAAACTGTATTTGCTGTATCTACAGTTGAGACAAGACCAATCCTTACTGGTGTTAATATGAAATTAGAAGAAGGCTCTTTAAATTTTGTCGCAACAGATAGCCATCGACTTGCTTCTAGAAAACTACCGATAGAATTAGAAAAGAAACAGTTTGATTTTAATAATGTCGTTATACCAGGGAAAAGTTTATCTGAACTAAATAAAATTATTGAAGACAATGAAGATACGATTACAATTAGCGTGACAGAAAACCAAATTTTATTCCAAACAAAGCATTTGTATTTTCTATCCCGTTTATTAGATGGGAACTACCCTGAAACATCAAGGCTTATTCCTGATCAAAGTAAAACAGTTATCTATGCAAAAACAAAGGAATTATTACAGGCAATCGATCGTGCATCATTATTAGCTAAAGAAAATCGTAATAATGTTGTTAAGCTTCAAACGAAAGAAAACCATCAATTAGAAATTACAAGTAATACACCTGAAGTTGGAGAAGTAGTAGAAGAACTGTCTACAGATGGCATTGAAGGTGATGAACTTAAGATTTCTTTTAGTGCAAAATATGTGATTGACGCATTAAGAATTATTGAAGAAGAGAAAGTCAAAATTGAATTCACAGGAGCTATGCGCCCATTTATTATACGACCAATGGAGAACCAACACATTCTTCAATTAATTTTGCCAGTCCGTACGTATTGATTTTATAATAAAAAAATACTTATACATCATGACGTATAAGTATAAAAAAGGGATTGTTTATAAACAATCCCTTTTCCGTTTGCTACATCATTCCTGCAAAACTTTGCTTATCTTAAAATATCTAGTAAAATAGAAGGAAGACCTTAAATAGACCGGTGTGATTAAACAAAATATAGAGATTAGTTGTTATCTGTCTCTTTCCGACTAGGAGGATACTTAAATATGGATGCAGAAAAAATAGGTATAACAACGGACTATATACCGCTTGGACAATTTCTTAAGCTTGCTAATATCATTGAATCAGGTGGAATGGCAAAACTATTTTTAGCGGATTATAATGTTTTTGTTAATAATGAACAAGATCAACGCAGAGGAAGGAAATTATATCCGGGTGATCGAGTTGATATTCCTAATGTAGGATCGTTTGAAGTTTACATGGAAGAATCAATGTAAGTACTGGGCTCACTTAGAAAGGGAATTATTATGTATATTCAAGGGTTATCGCTTACCAATTATCGGAATTATCAAGATTTAGCTGTATCGTTTGATGATAAAGTAAATGTGATTATTGGTGAAAATGCTCAAGGGAAAACCAATTTAATGGAAGCTATTTATGTACTAGCTTTTTCCAAATCATATCGAACGCCGCGTGATAAAGAACTTATTCAATGGAATCAAAACTATGCTAAAATAGAAGGGAAAGTATATAAACGAAAACAAAGCTTTCCTCTTGAAATACAATTATCGAGTAAGGGAAAAAAAGCAAAAGTAAATCACCTAGAGCAACGCCGACTTAGTGATTACATAGGTGCTTTGAATGTAGTCATGTTTGCACCTGAAGACTTGAATTTGGTTAAGGGTAGCCCGCAAATTAGAAGACGTTTTATTGATATGGAAATTGGTCAAATCCAGCCAGTTTATATTTATCATTTAGGTCAATTTCAAAAAATTCTTAGGCAACGTAATCACTTATTAAAGGATATTCAACGTAGAAAAACGAAAGATCGTACGATGCTAGAAGTTTTGACAGAGCAATTAATTGAGCATGCTAGTTTTATTATTGAAAAGCGATTTTTGTTCTTGGATCTTTTGCGCAAATGGGCAAAACCTATTCATAAGGGGATAAGTCAGGAAAAAGAAAATCTCGAAATTAACTACTTAGCTACAATAGATGTATCAGAAGTAGAAGATAGGGAGAAAATAAAAACAAAGTATACTACTAGTTTTCATAACATGATAGAGAAGGAAATAGATAGAGGGAGTACATTAATCGGTCCCCATCGAGATGATTTGTCTTTTTATGTAAACGATAAAGATGTACAGACATTTGGTTCGCAAGGTCAACAACGTACAACTGCATTATCATTAAAACTAGCAGAAATTGACTTGATAAAAAGTGAAATAGGTGAATATCCTATTCTTTTATTAGATGATGTTCTAAGTGAATTGGATCAATACCGACAGTCACATTTATTACATACGATTCAAGGCAAAGTACAAACTTTTGTATCTACAACAAGTGTTAGTGATATTCAGCATGATACGATTAATCAGGCTGAACTTTTTCATGTGGAAAATGGTGTGATTCATACGTAATACATGTACTACCAATTGTTCAACTAATTTCACATAAAGAATAGGGGGATCAACATGTTTATTCATATTGGAGGAGATGACATTATTGAATCGAAAGATGTGATTGCTATGATTGATTACCAGTATATTTCTTCTTCAACAATTAATGAGAAAATGGTAAAAAACCAGCAAAAAGCCAACAATGTCTCAACACTTGATGGAGAAGAAACGAAATCAATCGTTATTACAAATGATCATATTTACTATAGCCCCTTATCTGTTTTAACGCTAAAAAAGCGAGCTAGCATGATTGCTACAATTAGTAAATTAGATGATTATAGTAATGATGACATGTTTGAAGAGACCTAACGGAATCATATGATTTTGTTACACAATACATGACGTTTTCATGTGAAAAAAATAAGGAAAGCAGTAACGATTACTTTCCAAATAAAAGTGTGGGTGAAAGAATTGACAATGGAAGAAAAAGTATCAACACAGCAAGCATATGATGAAAATCAAATACAAGTATTAGAAGGCTTAGAAGCAGTTCGAAAAAGACCAGGTATGTATATTGGCTCTACGAATGAAAAAGGATTACATCATTTAGTTTGGGAGATTGTAGATAACAGTATCGATGAGGCTCTTGCCGGCTATTGTGATCATATTCAAGTGATCATTGAAAAAGATGATAGTATAACCGTAATGGATAATGGTCGAGGAATTCCGGTAGGGACACACGAAAAAACGGGTCGACCAGCTGTTGAAGTAATTATGACTGTACTTCACGCTGGGGGTAAATTTGGTGGTGGCGGTTATAAAGTTTCTGGTGGGCTTCATGGTGTTGGGGCATCAGTTGTTAACGCACTTTCTACATCGTTAGAGGTATATGTTCATCGTGATGGGAAAATTCACTTTTTGAGTTTTAAACGTGGGGCTCTTGCTGAAGAGTTACAAGTAATTGGTGAGACAGAAATAACAGGAACACGGGTTCATTTCACCCCTGATCCTACTATCTTTGATGAATTGATTACGTATAGTTATGATGTTTTATCCCAACGATTACGTGAACTAGCTTTTTTAAATAAGGGCTTAACGATATCAATTGAGGATAAACGTGAAGAGGATAAGAAAGAAGCATTTTACTATGAAGGTGGTATTCGCTCATATGTTGAGCATTTGAATCGATCTCGTGAAGTACTCCATGAACCATTTTTTGCTGAAAAAGAAGATTCTGGTATTAATGTTGAAGTTGCTTTGCAGTATAACGATGGCTTTGCTAGTAATATATACTCTTTTGCGAACAATATTCATACTTATGAAGGTGGTACACACGAATCTGGTTTTAAAACTGGGCTAACTCGTGTCATTAATGATTATGCTCGTAAAAACAATTTATTTAAAGAAAATGACCCTAATTTAACAGGTGATGATGTTCGTGAAGGGTTAACAGCGATTATCTCGATTAAACATCCTGATCCGCAATTTGAGGGACAAACAAAGACGAAACTAGGGAATAGTGAAGCACGAACGATTACTGATTCAACTTTTAGTGAATTATTTTCTAAATTTTTATTTGAAAACCCAGATACAGCTAGAATTGTTGTAGAAAAAGGTTTAATGGCTTCTCGTGCAAGGATGGCAGCAAAGAAAGCACGAGAATTAACGAGACGCAAGGGTGCTTTAGAAATATCTAATTTGCCTGGTAAACTTGCAGACTGCTCCACCCGTGATGCTTCGAAAAGTGAACTGTATATCGTTGAGGGTGATTCTGCTGGCGGTTCAGCAAAGCAAGGGCGTGATCGTCATTTTCAAGCTATTTTACCATTACGAGGAAAAATTCTTAACGTAGAAAAGGCAAGATTAGATAAAATCTTATCTAATAATGAAATTCGTATGATTATTACTGCATTAGGAACTGGTATTGGGGAAGATTTCGATATTGAAAAAGCTCGTTATCACAAAGTAATTATTATGACCGATGCAGATGTTGACGGTGCACATATTCGAACACTGTTATTAACCTTTTTCTATCGCTATATGCGCCCGTTAATTGATTATGGATATATTTATATTGCTCAGCCGCCACTTTATAAGGTACAACAAGGAAAGGCTGCTTATTACGCTTATAATGAAAAAGAAATGGAGCGTATTGTTGGAGAATTACCAAAACAACCAAAGCCAGGCTTACAACGTTACAAAGGTCTCGGGGAAATGAATGCTACACAATTATGGGAAACGACGATGGATCCAGATAACCGAACATTGCTTCAAGTAAATCTAGAAGATGCGATTGAAGCGGATCAAGTTTTTGATATGTTAATGGGTGATAAAGTAGAGCCACGTCGTAACTTTATTCAAGATAATGCGGTTTATGTAAAGAATTTGGATGTATAAGTAAAACAGTAAAATGTGTATGAAGTGAAAGTAAGTTTGTCCTCAGTAGGATAGGAGGTAGTCATATGGTGGATAATAGACGTCCACAGGTGCAAGAAATAAATATTGGGAAAGAGATGCGTACATCTTTTTTAGATTACGCAATGAGTGTTATTGTTTCAAGAGCTTTACCAGATGTAAGGGATGGATTGAAGCCTGTCCATCGCAGAATTCTTTATGCGATGAATGATCTTGGGATGCACGCCGATAAAGCGTATAAGAAATCTGCACGTATCGTCGGTGATGTAATTGGTAAGTATCATCCACACGGTGATTCAGCGGTTTATGAAGCAATGGTAAGGATGGCGCAGGACTTCAGCTTTCGTTACATGCTTGTTGATGGTCACGGAAACTTCGGGTCAGTAGATGGGGACCCAGCAGCTGCTATGCGTTATACAGAAGCACGTATGTCAAAAATATCGATGGAAATTCTACGTGACATCAACAAAGATACGATTGATTATATGGATAATTATGATGGATCAGAACGAGAACCAAAAGTGTTACCATCTCGTTTTCCGAATTTATTAGTTAATGGTGCATCAGGTATTGCTGTTGGAATGGCAACTAATATTCCTCCACATCAGTTAGGAGAAACAATTGATGCGGTATTAGCGGTAAGTAAAAATCCTGATATAACAATTGATGAATTAATGGAATCCTATATTTATGGTCCGGATTTTCCTACTGGCGGATTAATTTTAGGCCGAAGTGGTATTCGAAAAGCATTTGAAACAGGTAAAGGATCGATTACGATTCGTGCAAAAGCAGAAATTGAAGAGAAACCGAATGGTAAAGCTACGATTATTGTTTCTGAGTTACCATATCAAGTGAATAAAGCGAAACTTGTTGAAAAAATTGCTGAGCTTGCGCGTGATAAAAAAATTGACGGTATCACTGATTTGCGAGATGAATCAGATCGAAATGGAATGCGTATAGTTATTGAATTGCGACGAGACGCAAATGCGAATGTTTTATTAAATAATTTATATAAGCAAACGGCCTTACAAACCTCTTTCGGTATTAATATGCTTGCTTTAGTAGATGGACAACCAAAGGTATTAAATTTAAAGCAAGCACTATCACATTATTTAGAGCATCAGAAAGAGATTATTAAGCGACGTACGGCATATGAACTCCGTAAAGCAGAGGCACGTGCTCATATTTTGGAAGGTCTTCGTATTGCATTAGATCATATTGATGCAATCATTGCACTTATTCGTCAATCAAAAACAGCAGATATTGCAAGAACCGGCTTAATGGAGAACTATGAATTATCAGAGAAACAAGCACAAGCCATTTTAGATATGCGCTTGCAACGTTTAACTGGCCTTGAGCGTGAGAAAATTGAAGAAGAATATCAAGAATTGTTAAAGCTAATCAATGAATTAAAAGCCGTCTTAGCCGATGAAGAGAAAGTGCTTGAAATCATTCGTGAGGAATTGCTTGAGATTAAAGAAAAATTTAACGATACACGTCGTACAGAAATTATTATAGGTGGTACAGACTTTTTTGAGGATGAAGATCTTATCCCAGAAGAAAATATTGTTATCACATTAACACATCAAGGGTATATCAAGCGACTACCTTCTTCTACTTATCGTGTGCAACGTAGAGGTGGGCGCGGTGTACAAGGAATGGATACAAATGAAGATGATTTTGTTGAACATTTGGTTTCCACTTCTACACATGATACGGTGCTTTTCTTTAGTAACAAAGGGAAAGTATATCGAGCAAAAGGATATGAGATTCCAGAATTTAGTCGAACAGCAAAAGGAATACCAATTATTAATTTACTAGAGATTGATAAAGATGAATGGATTAATGCAGTAATTACTGTTCATGAATTTGATTCTGACTGGTATCTTTTCTTTACTACGAAACAAGGTATTTCAAAACGGACATCGTTATCCCAATTTGCCAATATTCGCAGAGGTGGTTTAATTGCTTTAAACTTGCGTGAAGAAGATGAGTTGATTTCTGTTCGTTTAACAGATGGATCGAAGCATATTATGATTGGAACGAGAAAAGGCTCATTAATTCGTTTTGAAGAAGATCAAATACGTTCTATGGGCCGAACAGCAGCAGGTGTTAAAGGAATATCTTTACGAGGAAATGATGAAGTTGTTTCGATGGAAATTATTGAGGATGGATTGCAAGTGCTGAACGTTACCGAAAATGGTTATGGTAAACAAACACCAGCAGTAGATTATCGTATTACTAATCGAGGTGGTAAAGGTATTGCCACATGTAATATAACAGAAAAGACTGGTGAGGTAGTTGCTATTAAAGCAGTAAATGGTGCAGAGGATATTATGATTATAACAGCAGCAGGTGTATTAATCCGTATGCCAGTAGAAGGAATATCACAGACTGGAAGAAATACACAGGGCGTTCGACTCATTCGTCTTCAAGAAGATCAAAAAGTTGCAACTGTTGCACGAATTGAAACAGAGGACGAGATGGATCAGATTGAAGATACTGAAGAGATAATCCAAGAATCGACGGAAGACTAATTAGTTATTACGATTATTTAAATATAAGAAAGTAGATTACGTATTTCATTTGGAGTTGTCTTCTGGCAGCTCCATTCCTTTTAAAAGAACATAAGAGTCAAAAACAAAAGGTATTTAACCAGTTTTATATGTTATAAAAAGTCTAAGCATTTACAAAATAAAAGTAAATGGGGAGTGACAAAGGAATGAATCGAAAGTTAATTGTTAATGCAAGAGTCATAACATCAAAGGAAATCACCCAACCATCAACTGTTTGGATTAAAAATGGACAGATTCAACAAATAGACTTAAAAAATAAATCAATTGAAAATAAAGACTATGAAATTATTGATGCAGAGAACAATCTATTAATACCTGGGATGGTAGATCTACACATTCATGGTGCAAATGGGTACGATATGATGGATGGAACAGAGCAAAGTATTTTAGAAGTGTCACGTGTCTGTGCATTAACTGGCTGTACATCTTTTCTTGCGACTACTGTCACTTCTTCAATGGATGACTTAATGACAATGATCAGAAATGTAAAGAAAGTAATAGGTAAAGAATCAGGAGCTAGGATTGCAGGGATTCATTTGGAAGGTCCTTACCTCAACGTGAAACGAAAGGGGATGCAAAATGAAGCGTATTTAAGACATCCAAATATAGAAGAGATGAAAGAAATTTTGCATGAAGCAGGGGATTTGATTAAAATGGTTACTATCGCTCCTGAACTACCTGGTGCTCTAGAAATGGTTCGTTTTTTAAACGATCAATCCATTATTGTTGCTATTGCTCATTCAGATGCTACATATGAAGAAGCGAAGCAGGCGTTTGCCATCGGAGCTAGCCACGTTACTCATTGTTTTAATGGAATGCGACCTATTCATCATCGAGATCCTGGACTAGTTATTGCTGCTTTTGAAGAGTCGCATGTCAGCTTACAAGCAATTGTAGACAATGTTCATTTACATCCAGCCATTGTACGACTTATGCATCAAGTAAAAGGGCCAAAAGGGGTTGCTCTTATTACTGATGCGTTACAGGCAATGAATTTAGGTGATGGTACCTATATGTTTGGTGGACAAAAGGTGACAGTAACTGATAATGTCGCCAGACTAGCAGATGGTACGTTAGCCTCTAGTACGGTTACTATGAATGAAGCTTTACGTAAAACAGTAGAAAATGAAATCCCTATGATCGATGCTGTACATATGGCAGCAACAACACCAGCAGCTATAATTGGATTACAAAATAAAGGGGAAATTAAACCAGAAAAAGAGGCAGATTTGGTTTTAATCGATACTGATTTTCAAATTAAGTGGACGATGATTCATGGTGAAATCGTTTAATTGAAAGTTTATATTAAATGTAATCAACAAAAATGAATGAAGCATTTTTTAAAAACAATTAGCTAGCGCTACTGCTATCCTGAATTTGAATCGATTTGTACAGATACTTATAAGCATCTAGTTGCCATGTAACATTAGTGAAAACTAAGAGACTCAGTTTCTAGTACTTTAAATGTTTTAGCCACTTACAAAATAAAAGAAATATCAATTAATATTTTGCTTAGATAACAGTTTATATAAATGCTAAATCGCAATAGAAAATGATTTAATTTTTATATGATGATAAACATAAAAAGGTGGTGTTGATTATGGAAGTTCATCCATCACAATTAACTCCTCAGTGTGTACTTATCGATGATGTGTTTGGAAAGACAAATCGACCAATTATATCAAAGAATACAGTTATAAGTGAATTACATATTGAAGTACTTCACTACTTCTTAATCAATGAGGTCAGAGTATCACCTCAATTAGCAAATGGTACTCCTTTTCATCCAAAAGAAAAAATAGTAAATAAAAAGAAAGAAAAAAAAGTTGAATCAAAGCCGTTAATTGAACAGTATCAAGACATTGTTTTTCTTTATAAAAAGATGTTTTCCCATTGGCAAAGTGGTTCCTATTTACGAATAAATAAAGTAAGAGAATTGATTGTCCCCTTATTAGAACGAATTGAGGAATTTGAAATAACGATTTTTGAATTATATCGTTATTCCAACATAGAAGATTACTTTTATCATCATAGTATTGCTACTAGCTTACTAGCAGGTTTATTAGCAAAAAGATTAGGGATGAAGAAAGAATGGAAACAAGTTGGAATTGCAGCATTTTTAGCAGAAAGTGGTATGGCTAAAATTAATCATTCTATTTTTTCAAAAACAGGTTTATTAACTGAAGCAGAATTTAAAGAAATTAAAAAGCACCCAATATATTCTTATCGCTACATTGAAAAATCATCTGCTTTAAGTAAAGGAGCTAAATTAGCTATTTTACAGCATCATGAAAGACCAGATGGTTCTGGATATCCTTTAGGATTAAAAGCAGATAAAATTCATTCTTTTGCGCAAATAATCGCTATCTGTGATACGTATCATGCAATGACCTCAGAACGTCGCTATCGAGAGAAACAATCACCATTTTTGGTACTAGAGGAAATGGAGAGGGATAGCTACCAAAAATTTGATTATCACATTTTGAAAAAGTTTATGAAATTATGCACAGACTTCCCAGTAGGAACAAAGGTAGAACTTTCCAACCAATTAATAGGAGAGATTGTGCATAGGGAACCAGCGTTTCCGACACGTCCGATTATCCAGTTAGAATCTGGAGAAATGATTGCATTAAAAGAACATCCTGTATTATATATTAAGCATGTCTTTTAGTAAAATGATCAAGTTCTAAGTGAATGGTTATGGCATATAACGTTGTAGATAGCTCCCAAAGTAGTGTGGAACTTTTTTTGCTGTTATATTTAAAAACAGTGTAATGAGAGAAAAGTCACTTGAATGTTGTGTTTGTACAAAGTCTCCCCACCATTCTGATTCATAACGAGCAAGCATACTAAGATGATAAAGTAGCATAAAGTGGTGCATAATTTCATGGTTTTGCAAGGGTACATTGGTACTTAATGGGAAGTAGATATTATTGTTTTGAGAATGAATATACAATGGTTGGTTTGCTATAAGAGAAATTGGCTGATCTAGTACGCATTGAAAGCTTGAGCTTGTTTGATGAATAGTAGCAATTGTTATATAAGATTGCAATTTTTTAATAAATCGATTTTGAGTTAAGTGATATCTATCTAAGATTGTGAAGGGGAATGTAAGTATCCGTTCATTTGCATTTCCCACTTTGATAAAATTGTGCTTTTTTTGTTGTAAATAAAATAATTCATCTAATTCAGGGATTGCTTGTAATAAATATTCAATACATAACTTTTCTTTTGTAAACGATTTAACTCGAAACAGGTGTGTTGAAAAGTAAGGGAACAACCCTTTTTGTTGTATTTTTACTTCATCTTTTAATAATTGATAGTTTTGTTTTTTTTGTTTACGTGTAGACAAACCATGTGCTAATAAAGCTGTGCTTTCAGGATACGTTGGGATAACAGTTAATAGACAAGCTTTAATAAGATGCATCATACCGTAATAATAAAGCAGAGGACGAATGGTGAGAGGTGATTGATCAGCCGTTTTATAATACATTAAACCATGTTTAATCATATAATAAAACCGCTCACCATTTAGATAGCTCCAATTTTTACAATCGCTTATCTCTTGTTTCTTATAACAGTGATTAAGAAAGTGACGTGCATTATCTTGTGATTGTAGATAATTATATAAAGTGACAATCTTTTGCTTCATAGGGTGTCTCCTTTATGAAGGTATTATTATTCGGAATTTAAGTTTGGTTATAAAAAAGGTTGAAAAACATGTTTCGATGTCGTATTGTAAATAACAATAAGAAAAAAGAGCTTGCTTTGGATTGATCTTTTGTAGCTTAACCAGCAATGCCCATAATAATCGATTTTTTAAAAAAATAATATTCAAGGAGGTAACATTTAAAGATGAGACAGGATAAGTTTGCGAAAGAAGGGTTAACCTTTGATGATGTGTTATTAGTTCCAGCAAAGTCAGAAGTTTTACCACGAGAGGTTTCTATTCAAACAAAATTATCAGATCGAATGACATTAAATATACCATTACTTAGTGCCGGTATGGATACCGTTACGGAAGCGGAGATGGCCATTGCTATGGCGCGTCAAGGTGGTATTGGTATTATTCACAAAAATATGTCAATTGAAGAACAAGCAGAGCATGTTGATCGAGTAAAACGTTCGGAGAGTGGGGTTATTACAAATCCGTTTTTCTTACAACCAGAGAATCAGGTTTTTGATGCAGAACATTTAATGGGTAAGTTCAGAATTTCTGGTGTTCCTATTGTAAATAATAAAGAGGATCAAGTATTAGTAGGAATTTTAACGAACCGTGATTTACGTTTCATTGAAGACTATTCCATTAAAATTTCTGAGGTAATGACAGCAAACAATTTAGTAACAGCACCTGTTGGAACTACTTTGGATGAAGCTAGCGAAATTTTGCAAAAACATCGCATAGAGAAGCTTCCATTAATTGATGATAATGGGGTATTGAAAGGTTTAATCACGATTAAAGATATTGAAAAAGTAATTGAATTTCCTTACTCAGCTAAAGATAAACATGGTCGTTTATTAGTAGGAGCGGCAGTAGGAGTAACTGGAGACGCAATGACTAGAATTGAAAAATTAGTAGAATCTGGCGTAGATGTGCTTGTTGTTGATACAGCCCATGGACATTCTCAAGGTGTATTGGATCAAGTGAAAAAAGTACGAAAAATGTATCCTGATCTAGATATTATTGCTGGTAATGTTGCTACAGCTGAAGCAACACGTGAATTAATTGAAGCAGGGGCAAATATTATCAAAGTAGGAATCGGGCCAGGTTCGATTTGTACAACACGTGTTGTTGCAGGAGTCGGTGTTCCGCAAATTACAGCAATCAATGATTGTGCTTCTGAGGCAAACAAGCATAATGTACCAATTATTGCTGACGGTGGAATAAAATATTCGGGAGATATAGCAAAGGCATTAGCTGCAGGTGCTCATACAGTTATGTTAGGAAGTCTTTTTGCTGGTGTGACAGAAAGTCCAGGAGAAACAGAAATTTTCCAAGGACGTCGTTATAAAGTCTATCGTGGAATGGGTTCTGTTGCATCAATGAAATCTGGTTCAAAAGATCGATATTTCCAAGATACAGCAGATACGAAAAAACTTGTGCCTGAGGGAATTGAAGGTAGAGTAGCATATAAAGGACCACTAGCTGACACTGTACACCAACTACTTGGAGGTTTACGTGCAGGAATGGGTTATTGTGGTGCGAAAGATTTAAACGATTTCCGTACGAATGCAAAGTTTATTCGAATGACTGGTGCAGGTTTGCGAGAATCGCATCCGCATGATGTCCAAATTACAAAAGAGTCACCAAATTACTCATTATAAATCATTAAAAGTATAACCTTGTTCTTTTGCTTGGTTATACTTTTTACTTATACACGATGATGAGTAATTTATTTAAAAACACCTACAAAAGTACGTTCCACTTTTTGATAGGGTGTGATAAAATATCCGGTATGTAATAACAATTGTCGTGGAGGTATAAAAGGTTGAAAAGAAAAATAAAAACATCCGTGTATACTATACTTACTTGTGTGCTATTCTTTGCTTCTATCGGGTTACATCCCCTTACAGTTGAAGCAAACAGCTTAGATGTAAGTGCTGAATCAGCTATATTAGTTGATGGAGAATCAGGAAAAGTATTATTTGCTAAAAATGCTGATGTGAAATTGCCACCAGCAAGTATGACAAAAATGATGACAGAGTACCTTGTTTTAGAGGCAATTGAAAAAGGTCAGATAAGCTGGGATACGAAAACCAGTATCAGTGATTATGCTTATCGTATTTCTGCTGATGTTAGTTCTTCAGGTATTGGATTACGTCAAGATAAGCAGTATACAGTCCGTGATTTATATGAGGCTATGGCGATTAATTCAGATAATGGGACAAGTATTGCTTTAGCTGAATTAGTTGCTGGAACTGAAGGCGAATTTGTCAAGCTGATGAATCAAAAAGGGGAGGAGATGGGCCTAGGTGAGTTTGAATTTGTTAACTCTACAGGACTATCTAATAGTAGCCTTGGTGAAGACTATCCTGATGGGACTAACCCAGACGCAAATAATTTACTTTCTGCGCGTGCAGCTGCTTTATTAGCATATCATTTAGTAAATGATTATCCAGAAGCATTGGATATTTCTAGCCAACTAACTGATGAATTAGATGGTAAACATACGAATAATTGGAATTGGATGCTACCTTGGGATAAACCTAACTTTGCACAATACTATTATGAAGGTGTCGATGGATTAAAAACAGGACATACGGATGAAGCTGGTTATACCTTTACTGGGACAGCAGAAAGAGATGGTCGTCGATTAATTTCGGTTGTTATGCGGACAGATAGTATTGGTGCTCGTTTTGAACAAACGAAAAAATTAATGGATTATGGCTACAATCAATTTTCGCAAAATGAACTTTATTCTGCAGGTCATCAAATTAAAGACAAGTCTACATTAGATGTATCTAAAGGAAAGCAAGATACCGTTGAGATTGAAACAAGTGAAGCACTCCTTGCAACGATTAAGAATGGTGAAGAGGATGCTTACGATGTGCAATATAGCATTGATGAGAAATTATTAGATGAGGATGGCAATTTAGTTGCTCCAATCAAAAAAGGTCAAGTAGTAGGAACAATGGAATTAATCTATAATGGCGACAATGCCTATGGATTTATTACTGAAGATAAACAAGTACAATCAGTAGAAATTGTGACCAAAAGTGCCGTTGAAAAATCAAATTGGTTCATGTTAACACTTGGTGCAATTGGAGATTTCTTTAGTGGAATTTTTACTACCGTAAAAGATACTGTTACCGGTTGGTTCTCTTAATATAATTTAGATTAAAAAGGAGTTGTCGTTCGACAATTCCTTTTTTAATATTTATTTAAAATGAAATTTTCACTTGTTAATTCCTATTAAACAGGTGTAAATTAGCTTGATTTAAACTGCATGAATGGTATACAATGTTGCATATTAGTTTTCACTGAAAAAAGTTTGCAATTTTAATAATATAGGGGGATAAGATCATGGCAAATGTAGGAACAGATCGTGTAAAAAGAGGTATGGCAGAAATGCAAAAAGGCGGCGTTATTATGGACGTTGTTAATGCCGAACAAGCGAAAATTGCAGAAGAAGCAGGTGCTGTAGCAGTAATGGCATTAGAACGTGTTCCATCTGATATTCGTGCAGCTGGTGGTGTAGCAAGAATGGCGGATTTGACGATTGTCGAAGACGTGATGAACGCTGTATCCATTCCAGTAATGGCTAAAGCACGTATTGGTCATATTGTTGAAGCACGCGTGTTAGAATCAATGGGCGTTGATTACATTGATGAAAGTGAAGTACTAACACCTGCTGATGAAGTATATCATCTAAATAAAAAAGATTATACTGTTCCATTTGTTTGTGGTTGTCGTGATTTAGGTGAGGCAGCACGTCGAATTGGTGAAGGTGCTTCTATGTTACGGACAAAAGGTGAGCCAGGTACAGGGAATATCGTAGAAGCGGTAAGACATATGCGAGAAGTACAAGCGCAAGTACGTCAATTAGTTACAATGTCTTCTGATGAAATCATGACTTTTGCTAAAGAATTAGGTGCTCCATATGAAGTGTTAGTTGATATGAAAGAAAATGGTCGCCTTCCAGTAGTTAATTTTGCAGCTGGTGGTGTTGCTACACCTGCCGATGCTGCATTAATGATGCAATTAGGTGCAGATGGTGTATTCGTTGGATCAGGGATATTTAAATCAGAAGATCCAGCTAAATTTGCCAAAGCAATTGTAGAAGCAACAACGCATTATGATGATTATGAATTAATTGCAAAAGTTTCTAAAGGGATTGGTACAGCAATGAAGGGTATTGAAATAAGTACAATTGCACCTGAACAGCGTATGCAAGATCGTGGATGGTAAATTGTTAAAAAGGAAGAGATGACATGACAAAAATAGGAGTCTTAGGCTTACAAGGTGCAGTTCGTGAGCATGTTCAATCTATAAAAGTGTCAGGTGCAGAGGCAATTGTAATAAAAAAGAAAGAACAACTTGATGAAATAGATGGTCTCGTTTTACCTGGTGGTGAAAGTACGACCATGCGTCGTTTAATTGATCAATATGATTTTTTTACTCCATTACAACAGTTTGGTAAACAAGGTAAACCGATATTTGGTACTTGTGCTGGGTTGATTTTGCTAGCAAAAGAAATTGTCGGACAAAAGCAATCACATCTAGGATTAATGGATATCAAAATCGAGCGAAATGGATTTGGCAGACAACGCGAATCATTTGAAGCGAAGTTGACTATTACAGGTGTTGCAGATGACTTTGAGGCTGTGTTTATTCGAGCACCATACATTGAAGAAGTTGGAAAACATGTAGAGACATTAGCATTTAATCAAGGAAAATGTGTTGCAGCAAGGGAAGGGAACTATTTGTGTAGTGCTTTCCATCCAGAGTTAACGAGAGATCACCGATTAATGCAATATTTCATTAATATGGTGGAAGAATCAAAAAAACACCTTGCATCTTGATATAGATTTGGTTATGATAGTACAAAATAAGTCGTGAAATAAACAAACAACGCATTGATAGGAAATAGTAACAGTCTTTTCTTTCTCTTAGAGAGCTGATGGTTGGTGGGAATCAGTGAAAGATTACTGCGAATCCATCCTGGAGCAGGTATGTGGTCGAAAATCATGCCCGGCTATACTCATAAGCCGTTATCTTATAATGAAGCTGGAAGGAAGTCTTTCCTTCAATCTGGGTGGTATCGCGGGAAAAACTCTCGTCCCTTACTTTTAGGGATGAGGGTTTTTGTTTGTTTCATGAGAAAATGATAATGGAGGAATAAGTGTATGTTAGATATGAAACGATTACGCAATTACTTTGATGAAATTAAAGAAAAGTTGACACACCGAGGAGAAGATTTATCTGATTTGGATGCATTTGGTGAGCTTGATAATGAAAGACGTCAATTAATAGCTGAAACAGAGCAATTGAAAGCCAAGCGAAATGATGTATCTAAGCAAATCTCTGTGTTAAAAAAAGAAAAAAAAGATACAGATGAAATGATTCGTCAGATGCGTGAAGTTGGTGATCGCATCAAAGAAATAGATACTACATTAAAAGAAGTAGAACAAAAACTTGAAATACTGTTGTTATCTATTCCAAATATTCCACATGAATCAACGCCAATTGGAGCAACAGAAGATGATAATAAAGAGGTTCGGGCATGGGGAGAAGTAAACCAACCTTTATTTCAGCAAAAACCTCACTGGGAATTGGCTACAGAATTAGACATTTTAGATTTTGAACGTGCAAGTAAAGTGACAGGAAGCAGATTTGTATTTTATAAAGGACTAGGTGCCCGATTAGAGCGTGCGTTGATGAACTTTATGATGGATCTTCATGCAGATGAGCATGGCTATCAAGAAATGTTACCGCCATATATGGTGAATAGAACCAGTATGATAGGAACTGGTCAATTACCTAAATTTGAAGAAGACGCATTTAAAATTGAAGATTGGGAGTATTTCTTAGTTCCAACTGCTGAGGTTCCAGTAACAAACTATTACCGTGACGATATTTTATCTGCTGATGTATTACCACAAAAGTTTGTTGCTTTTAGTGCTTCTTTCCGCTCAGAAGCAGGTTCAGCTGGACGTGATACACGTGGTTTAATTCGTCAACATCAATTTAATAAAGTTGAGCTTGTTCAATTTGTTAAACCAGAAGATTCTTATGATGCGTTAGAAAAATTAACAGGACATGCAGAAAAAGTGCTACAGTTATTAAAACTTCCGTATCGTGTCATGAGTATGTGTACAGCTGATTTGGGATTCACTGCTGCTAAAAAATACGATATAGAAGTTTGGATGCCAAGTAATAATACGTATCGTGAAATTTCTTCTTGTTCTAATTTCGAAGATTTCCAAGCGCGTCGTGCAGGAATTCGTTTTCGTCGTGAGGAAAAAGCAAAACCAGAATATGTTCATACATTGAATGGATCAGGATTAGCTATTGGACGTACGGTAGCAGCTATTATGGAGAACTACCAGCAAGAAGATGGCTCAATACTTGTACCTGAAGCATTACAAGCTTACATGGGTGGAAAAACAGTTATTAAATAATTTTTAAAAATTATTGACATGTATGAAAAGAACTGATAATATTAATTTTGTCGTCAGTTGGAGGAGTACCCAAGCCCGGCTGAAGGGATCGGTCTTGAAAACCGACAGGGGCTTCACGGCCCGCGGGGGTTCGAATCCCTCCTCCTCCGCCATTTTCATATATATAAAATGACATTATAAATAAACGAAAACAGTAGCTAGTCAATGGCTACTGTTTTTTGTTGTAACATAAGATAAAACAACATATAGTAAAGTGAATGCTTTATAAAACACTTGTATAATAAATAAAAATAATATATTATAATAACTATATGGTATTGCAAGATAGTGGTTGTAATATATTATGTAAATTATCAGCTGCTAAATGATCTAACAATTTTTTACTATCCACTAACTTGTATTACAAGGTAGGTGATGATATGACAATTAGAAGTCAATTATTAAAAGGGATTTTAGAGGGATGTCTATTAGCTATTATCGCAAGAGAAACGGTATATGGCTATGAGCTTGCTGTCAAATTACAAACACAAGGAATCGATGTTAGTGAAGGTTCAATTTATCCGATTTTATTGCGACTACAGAAAGAACAACTTATCGTTGGGGAAATGAGAAAGTCACCTAGTGGCCCTAACCGTAAATACTATCAATTGACTGAAAAAGGTAAGACTGCATTGCAAGCATTTCGTTCTAATTGGGAAAATCTCAAACGTCCAGTAGACCAACTATTAGAACAAAAGGAGGAATACTAAGTGGATCAGATGATTAAAGAAAATAATCAAAAACGAAAACTGCTTAATGAGAAAAATAAAAAGATTTATGAAGATATGCTAATGTATATTAGATTATCTTATGATAAATCTGAAGAAGAAACCGAAGAAGTACTAATGGAATTTTTAGATCATTTGTTGATTTTACAAGAAAAAGGTAAAAATGTTGAAGAATTGTTTGGGCAGGATCCACGGAGCTATGCTGATGAAATTATAGGTGAACTCCCTAAAACAGTCTCTAAAAAAAGATTGCTGTTATTCGGTATGAGCGTATCATACTTTTTTGCGGTAAGTGGAATGTTGAAAGGTATGTTATCAATGATTTTATTTTATGTTTTTAATCAATCAGAAATAAGTCAAACTTATTATATTGGTACCGCGTTAGTAAATACCTGTTTGTCATTAGGGGTTGCTGCACTTGTACTATATGGAATAATTCGTTATTTAAGATGGTCTTGTTTTAAACAAGTCTCTAAAGTCTTTGAATCTATGTTTACAGGTGTTTTGTTTGGGGTGCTTCCATTTGGTATGTTCATGTTAATTTTTTATTTTATTCAATCTTTTGGACCTACTATTACTTTTGATGTCTATTGGTTCATTCCTATAGGGATTATGTTATTTTTCTTGGGACAAAAACTTAGAAAACAGGCATAGGTATTATATGTTAAAAAAGGCGGAGGAAATGATATGTTAAATGAAATTACATTTATTGGTTCGGGATCAATGGCAGAAGCACTAATTGCAGGAATAATTAAAGCAGAAATGATAGCTCCTGCGCAAATTATGGTGACTAATAAATCAAATCAAACAAGATTACAAGCATTAGCAAAAAGGTATCATGTAAAAACGACACCATCCACTGAACAGGCGATTGCAAACGCGGATGCTATTATTTTTGCTATGAAACCAAAGGATATTAAGTCCGCATTGGCAGAAATTAAGCCTTTCTTACAGCCATCACAGTTAGTCATATCTATTTTGGCGGGTATACCAATTTCCTTATTTACAAAACAATTACAACAAGACAACCCTGTAATTCGTACGATGCCAAATACATCAGCAACAATTGGATATGGTGCAACAGCAATGACGAGCGGGGAATTTGTTACTACAGATCAACTTGAACAAACGAAACAATTATTTGAAACAGTTGGAAAAGTATCGATTGTAAGTGAAGATCAAATGCACGTGGTGACTGCTGTATCTGGTAGTGGTCCAGCCTACTTTTATTATATAGTGGAAGCAATGGAAAAAGCCGCTATAAAAAATGGCTTAGAGAAACATATTGCAAAAGAATTAATTTATCAAACGATTCTTGGTGCAGCAGAAATGCTACAGAAAACAGGTGAGGAGCCATCCGAATTACGAAAAAATATTACAAGTCCTAATGGTACGACACAAAGTGGCATAGAAGCATTAATCGATCATAAAGTAGAAGAATCCATAGAAGCAGCAATATGCGAAGCTATGAAACGATCAAAGGAATTAGGAGAATCAAACAAATAAAACAGGATATTAATTTCCTGCTTTATTTGTTTGAATATTATTGTCTTACTTGCCATTTGCGTGATTGTTGGATAAAATGTCCGACTTTTTCAAGGACAGAATCAATTGACTGTTGATCGTTAACAACATCATAATCGGCAATATTAATCCGTAAAATTGGACATGAATTAAAGCTGTTAATCCAATTTTCATAACGTTCATGCATTTCTTTCCAATAGCTAATAGGAGTTTGTTGTTCCATTGGACGTCCGCGCTCTTTAATACGATCAATAACATCTTCAAATGATCCTTCTAAATAAATTAACAAATCTGGATGCGGAAAATATGGTGTCATTACCATCGATTCAAATAAACTATGGTATGTTTCGTAGTCCGTTGGTGTCATTGTTCCTTTTTCATAATGCATTTTTGCGAATATACCGGTGTCTTCATAAATGGAACGATCTTGGATAAAACCACCACCGTATTCAAAGATCCGCTTTTGTTCTTTAAATCGTTCAGCTAAAAAGTAAATCTGTAAATGAAAACTCCAACGTTCAAAATCAGCATAAAATTTATCTAAATAAGGGTTCGTATCTACTTTTTCTAATGAGGTACGGAATTTAAGCGCATTAGCTAATGCGTGTGTCATCGTTGATTTTCCAACCCCCACGGTCCCGGCAATAGTTATCACGCTATCATGTGGAATTTGATATTTTTCTCTTAGGTTCATTGTGTTGGTTCTCCTCTTTTTATTTGCTGTTCTATAATGTGAAGAATTTGAATTAAATCATCTTGATGTTTAATAAAGTCTAATTTGTCACCATCAATTCGAATAACAGGTATTTCTGGATGTTTGGCTTCAAAGTTTTTCATGAAATCCTGATAATCTAGTTGTACTTGATGTAAATAGGATGGTTTGATATTCTTCTCCACATCTCTTCCACGTATTGAAATTCGCTGTACCAATGTCTCTAAACTAGCATCTAAATAAATCATCATGTTTGGTTTTGGCATATCATTAGTGATTATATGATAAATTTGCTCGTATTTTTTAAATTGTGGGGTTTTCAGTGTTCTCTTTGCAAAGAGCATATTTTTCGATATATGGTAGTCAGCAACAACAGGTTTTCCATGTGATAAATAGTGTTTTTGAATATCTTCTAGCTGTTTATATCGATTACAGAGAAAAAACATTTCCGTTTGAAAGCTCCATTCTTCAATATCTTCATAAAACTTTCCTAAGAAAGGATTCTCTTCAACAATTTCTTTTAATAAATGTAGTTCAAAATGTGTTGCTATTTTTTTTGACAAAGAGGTTTTGCCAACACCAATTGGTCCCTCTACAGAAATAAATGGTAAATGTTGCATTGTTCCTCCTCCAATTACACACTTTTCAATAAATTGTGTGTAAAAAAATAATAAGACAATCAATATTCTATCACATTTTGCTCTAGCAAAAAGATTATTCATAAATTTAACAAATAGGGCTTTTCACTTTAAAGTTTCGTTTTATATAACTACTTTTAAAATGCTTAATGATTTTGTATAATAGATAGGCATCATTATTGTAGCGTATTTCATAAATTGAAACTTGGCTCCATAGCTCAGGGGATAGAGCAATGGTTTCCTAAACCATGTGTCGCAGGTTCGAATCCTGCTGGGGCCACTAATTTAGCAAAAAAACAAGCATTATGCCAATCAGCATAGTGCTTGTTTTTGACTCAATTTCAATGTCGAAAGAAAACGCAATGCTTCCTCCCTTAAATGGGGAAGCAGTAACAGCACTCTTCATGTTTTAGTATTAAATAAGGCGGGTAATTCATTTATATGATACTAATAAGGGGTGACTATTCAAATGAGTAAGATTGCATGTGTCATTACAAATTATTTTGAAGATGTAGAATATACCGATCCTGTTAAAGCTTTTGAAGATGAGGGACATACAGTTATAACAATTGAAAAGGAAAAAGGTAAACAAGTGAAAGGAAAACAAGGTGAATCAGTTGTCACAATAGATAAAGGGATTGATGATGTAAGTTCAAAAGATTTTGATGCTCTACTTATTCCTGGAGGGTTCTCACCAGATTCTTTACGTGATGATGGTCGTTTTGTTTCTTTTGTTAAGGAGTTTATGAACGATAAAAAACCAGTCTTTGCAATTTGTCATGGACCACAACTATTAATTACTGCTAAGTCTTTAGAAGGAAGAACTGCTACAGGCTATAAATCGATTATGGTGGATATGGAATATGCAGATGCAAAGGTAAAAGATCAGGATGTTGTTGTTTGCCAAAATCAATTGGTAACAAGTCGTAAGCCTGACGATATCCCTGCATTTAATCGAGAGGCATTAAAATTATTATAGAAGCAAAAGAAACTCGCTCCAAATCTGATTGGAGCGAGTTTCATATTGGCCACTATTTATTTTTGTTTTTTAATTGTAAAGTTATCCTCCAACAACAGCCAGTTTTGTGGAAATGCTAAGCCTAGCTTCCAATAGCTGATTCCGCGTAAGTTTAAATCTTTAATTAAATCAAATTTAGCTTGAATAGATCTAGCGTCTTCAAACCAAACTTCATGTCTTTTCCCATCTTTATCGGTATAGAAGAAAAACGGTGCTTGCGCTTTTGGATCGAATTCAATTGCTACATTATTATCCCTAGCTAAAAGGCTATTCACAAATTTAACAAATAGGGATTTTTAACTAACTCAAAATCAACTTTATTATAAATTCGAAATAGTTTCTGTGATTTAACAACTGTATTATTTTTAAGGGTTTACTCTCAACAATACGATTACTCCATATATTTGAAGATAAGTACAATTAAATAAATAGGATAATTTTTGTAAAAAAATGTTGTTTTTTCACAATTTATCTATATAATATTTATTATTATCATAAGCTTAAGGAAGGAGGACTAATCGATTAAGTATAAATATCTTGTTTTAGGTCTTGTAATGTTAGTTATTTTTGCTGTTTTGACAATACTTTACTGTTACATTAGGTTAAATGACTTAGAAAAACTTCAGTGGTCAAATGAACAAGTCTCACCATGGGGCCAAGATCTGATGGGAGTAAATTCAAAAACAGAAAATAAAAATATTAAAGTAGCAATATTAGATAGCGGCATTAATAAAAACCATGAAGATTTAGAGGGTAAGATAGTAAAAGAGTTTAGCACAGTTGATGGGCGTAATAATAACGACGTATTTAATCATGGGACAGCAATTGCTGGTATTATTACAGCAAATGACAACGATAAGGGAATTATCGGTTTAAATCAAAGTGTTGATATTTATGATGTGAAAGTTCTTGATGAAAATGGTAAAGGAAGTATAGAGCAACTTACTAAAGGAATTCAATGGTCAATTTCACAAGGGGTCGATATTATAAATTTAAGTTTTGGTTTTCAATCAGACAGCAAGGAACTAAAAAAAATAATTAATGAAGCAACTGATTCAGGCATTATTGTTGTAGCTGCTGCAGGAAATACCTATGGGCTTGGAATGGACTATCCAGCTCAGTATGAAAATGTAATATCAGTTAATGCAATAGACTCTGATTTAAACCTGATAGATGCTTCTGCCTTAGGTGATACAGATTTCGTTGCACCCGGGAAGGACATTTTGTCGACAAATTCACAAGGAAGATATTCATTATATTCTGGTACCTCTTTTTCTACGGCGTATGTTACAGGAGCATTGTCTAGCTGGTTGGTAAAATACAAAACTACAATCAACAGCAAAAAAAAGGTTGAAAAAATACAATTGCTAAACTTTATAAAAGATAGATATGGAATCGAGTACAAAAAACAAATAAATATATTAAAAATCAAATAAAGAGGTGACCTATGCTAAATAGAAGAGGATTAATTAAAATATTAGTAGCAGTTTTAATCTTACAAATGTTTTCAGGTATACAAATTGCTAGTGCTGAAAAAAGCTCAGAATTTTTAGATGCAGATTCAATAGAAACTGCAACTCTAGAGAACGGATTAGAGTTAGAAATAGTAGAGAAGACAAAAGATGCAGTTGTGGTTGAAACTGAACATATAGCAGGGGAAACAGAAGTGTTTGTGGAAATTGATATGGATAGAGAGACAGAGGATATTAATGTGTCTGGTGAGGTTGTTAATGAAGGCGGTCAGGTTATTAGTGAAAATTATGATGTAGTTGTACATGATGTAGAAGGAGATAATTTTATTGCTACTTTTATTGATACTAAAACCGGAGATATTATTGATATAGACTCAACTGAAATGTCTGCTTCTGCTCTTCCATTAGTTATTATCGCAGCAGTAGCGAGATATGGAATTAAATATGCAATAAAAAAGTATGGTAAAAAAGCAGCACAATATGCAGTTTCATCAAAAAGTTATGGTAAAGTACTAAGCTCTGTAAGTAGATTAAGTGTGAATAATAGAAAACATATTCTTGCAAGTAAACATAATTGGGGTAATGTTACTGGAAACAATTGGGCGGATGTCTCTAAAATAATGTCGCATGTAATGCGTTATGGTAAAGAGAGCGCATATAAAAATGTTCGTAAAAAAACATTGAAGATGAGTGGAAGAACTGTTACAGTAACTTTTAAAAGGTCTAACGGAAAAATATATATTAGTAATGGATGGGTGAACTAAGTTGACTAACAAGTTAAATGAATTTATTTCAAGTGGTAATTTAGAGAAGGCTAAGAAAGTATCTAGCGACCTTTCTTATGAAGAACTTGATGCAAAATTAACAGATATTGCTTTTGAAAATTCTAGTATTACCAATTACACCTTTCTTATGAGTTTAATAGTTGAGAATGAAAAAGCAGAACTGCACAGAATTGCTTTTGATATGCTTGTTAACCCACTATGCCACATTGAAGGAGCTTACTACGCTGCATTATATCACGCAAAGCGTTGTGTGGAATTAACGGATCAACAAGATGTAGGTTATCTAACTAACTTCCTATTTTTACATGATGTTCCTGATACTGTGGTGTCGGAAAAAGAAGCATATAAAATTGCTGAAAAAATTCTTTTATTAGATCCTAACAATGAAATAGCAAAAGAATTTATGGATGAACATAGAGGCAGCAAACTATAATTAAGTGGAAGGAGGTGGCCAACCTCCGATCAGCGCATACAGCCATTTTATTTAAATCTAATACCTGATTAGATATCGATAAGTAGACTTATGAGCCCTTGATTTGTCAAGCATTGATTGTCAAGGGATTTATATGAAATTAAATTTAAGATTTTAACCAAAGTTTTGGTTTAACAAAGTTTAATTTTAGTAATTCTTCTTTTGTAAACACTACACTTAAATTAAATTTATTTCCAACAACCTGTTTAGTAGGTACATCTCCTGTTTTAAGAAAATAGGCGATTTCAAGGTTACTCTTTCCTTGTTTAGGTGGTCTTTTTATTGTGTATAAAATCGATTGTATACATAATGTAAACCTAATAGAAACCATTTATTTTTGTTTTTTAATCGTAAAGTTATCCTCCAACAACAGCCAGTTTTGTGGAAATGCTAAGCCTAGCTTCCAATAGCTGATTCCGCGTAAATTTAATTCTTTAATTAAATCAAATTTAGCTTGAATAGATCTAGCGTCTTCAAACCAAACTTCATGTCTTTTCCCATCTTTATCGGTATAGAAGAAAAACGGTGCTTGCGCTTTTGGATCGAATTCAATTGCTACATTATTATCCCTAGCTAAAAGAATCGCTTGTTGAGGACTAATCGCTTTTGCATACGCACCACCTGGCTCATAAGGCAGTGTCCAATCATATCCATATAAATTTTGACCAAGCATAATTTTGTTACCGGGCATTTCTGTCAAAGCGTATTCCACTACTTCTCTTACCTTATCTATCGGTGAAACAGCAAGAGGTGGTCCACCGCTATATCCCCATTCGTATGTCATTAGTACAACAAAGTCAGCTATTTCACCATGTGCTTGATAATCGTGTGCTTCATACCATTCCCCTTTTTGATCTCTACTCGTTTTTGGAGCTAGTGCCGTGGACATTAATAACCCCTCTTTTGCTAAACGATCTTTCGCTTTTCGTAAAAAAGTATTATAGGCTTCTTTAGCGGTAACCGGTAAAAATTCAAAATCAAAATGAATGTCTCGAAAACCTACTTTTTTTGCTGTTTCAATAATATTGGTTAATAATGTATCTTGCACTGCTTGATCGGTAACAATAAGGTTTCCTAATTCTGCGCTAAATGCACCTTCTTCTAAATTTGTAACAACGAGCATTAAAGCTGTATTATTTTTATTAGCAATAGCAGCAAAATTATTTAATGGTGGTGGGATTAAGTTTCCTTTTCTGTCTACACGATAGCTAAAAGGTGCTAAGTAAGTTAAAAAAGGTGCGTTTTTTTCTGCTGCATTTTCCAAAGTGCTAGACACGGTATCTCCAATTGGTTCAATGTAGGCATTTGATTCAATAGTTGGTTCTGCTTGTTCGGAGATGTATAAACGCATACCGACAGTAAGCGGACTGTTTGGAGCTATGTTATTTATAGTAGCTAATTCTTGATAATTTAAATTAAACTGTTGCGCAATGCTATACAAACTATCGCCTGGCTGAACGTAATAAAATTGTCCAATAATCGGAATGACAAGTGATTGGCCAACAACCAATTGGTTCGGATTGTCAAGTTCATTTGCTTCATTTATCGCTTGGTAGGTAGTTCCGTAAGTATTGGCAATGGAATAAAGTGAATCACCACTTTTTACAACATGAATTTGCATTACTGATTCCTCCTCTTTTCTTCATACCGTTATTAGCCTATGCGTTAGAAAAGATGAAAATGTTCGGTTCTTTTTGTTCTTGTGATTTGATACAATAATAAAATAAATGAATAGATGGTCTACAAGTATTATTAGAAAAAAATAGTAGGAGATTAATAAAATGACTGATGAAGATTTTATGGAATTAGCTTTAGCTGAAGCAATAAAAGCGAACCAATTGGGCGAGGTACCTATAGGTGCGGTCATTGTGCATAAAGAAGAAGTAATTGCACAAGCATTTAACTTAAGAGAAAGCTTGCAAACTACCGCCTCTCACGCTGAAATGCTGGCAATTGATAAAGCGAATGAACAGATTGGAAGCTGGCGTTTGGAGGAATGTACGTTATACGTTACACTAGAGCCGTGTCAAATGTGTGCTGGAGCGATTGTTCAATCACGAATACCGAGAGTTGTATTTGGTGCGTATGATCCAAAGGCTGGTTGTGCCGGTTCAATTATGAACTTATTAGAGGATAAGCGATTCAATCATCAGGTGAGTGTAACTGGTGGCGTATTAGAAGAAGCGTGTAGTACGCAGTTAACTAATTTTTTTAAACAATTGCGACATAAAAACAAAGTAGAAAAAGATACTAAAAAAGGTACTAATTAACACGATCAATTGCTTGCATTTTGATAAGACAATCGCTATAATTGTAAATGCGCTTTAGATGCGCAGATAGTTTTATCTCATTTGCCGTGCTAGGTGGGGAGGTAGCGGTGCCCTATACTCGCAATCCGCTATAGCGAGACGGAATCCCCGTCTGAGGTGTATAGCTTTAAGGTCTGCCATAAGGGATTGGTGTTGATGTTCGGGTCCTGCGCAACGGGAGCCCGTGAATTCTGTCAGGTCCGGAAGGAAGCAGCAGTAAGCGGTTTTTCTCGTGTGCCGCAGAGCAACCTGAACTGAGCCATGAACTTATGTAACGCTTGGGGCTATGCCATCGACGACGGGTGCACGGTGTTATCTTTATACATACATAGACCTCTTACCATTATGTGAGAGGTCTTTTCTATATATGCGCTTGTTCAAATGGTTACCAAATGCTCTAAGCAACAGACTTCTTTATTGGCTCATTTTTTCGGCTCTTATGTAGAGGCAGTTTATATCCTGGCCCCAGAAACTGCCCTTTACCTTATTTGCCTATCATTTGCTGACCTTTTGAAAATGTACGATAAATATATTTTTAACTGAATGTTCACATTATGCTTTTATTTCAGTTATAATAAAAAGGAATTCCTTAAGAGAGGATCATGTATAAATGAGCTATCAAGCATTGTATCGTGTTTGGCGTCCGCGAAACTTTGTGGATGTTGTTGGTCAATCACACATCACACGAACACTTCAAAATGCAATAGTACAAGAAAAATTTTCACATGCCTATTTGTTTTCTGGTCCTAGAGGGACTGGGAAGACAAGTGCAGCAAAAATTTTTGCGCAAACCATTAATTGCAGGCAGGCACCAATAGCAGAACCATGTAATACATGTGATGCATGCCAAGGAATTCTAGATGGTTCCATTTCTGATGTAATGGAAATTGATGCTGCATCAAATAATGGAGTAGAACAAATACGTGATATTCGAGATAAGGTAAAATATGCACCAAGTAGTGTAGCGTATAAAGTTTACATTATTGATGAGGTACATATGTTGTCGATCGGTGCTTTTAATGCTTTGTTAAAAACCTTAGAAGAACCACCAAAGCATGTTGTGTTTATTTTAGCGACGACAGAACCACATAAAATACCATTAACAATTATTTCTCGGTGTCAACGCTTTGATTTTAAACGTATTACACAACGAGATATAGTTGGACGAATGGAAACCATTACAGAAGAAGAGTCTATTTCAATAACGAAAGAAGCGCTTCACACTGTTGCTTTAGCGGCAGAAGGTGGTATGCGCGATGCATTAAGTATACTAGATCAAGCTATTTCTTATAGTGATGAGCAAGTAGAATCAGAAGATGTACTTGCTGTAACAGGTTCTGTGTCACAAAAGAAATTGATGGAGATGATTTTAGCGTTATTTGAAAACGATGCACAACAAGCATTACAAATAGTAGATGAATTTATTCAATCGGGTAAAGACCCTGGTCGGTTTGTATATGATGCCATCTATTTTCTAAGAGATATATTAATGTATCAAAGCGCACCACAATTAGATATATTAGACCGTGCAATGGTGGACGAAGGTTTTCAACAACTATGTAATACATTACAAGTAGAGTGGATTCAAAAAGTAATAAGCATCTTAAATAATTGTCAACAGGAAATGAAGTGGACAAATAGCCCGAAAGTATTTTTAGAAATTACCGTGTTAAAAATAATAGAAGAACCATTGCAACATGCTGAAGGTAATGCAGTGGAACCTGAGTCAGTGAAACAATTACTGCAAAAAGTGGAGCAACTAGAACAAGAGCTAAAAGCTTTAAAACAAAACAACGTAGCGTATGAATCACAGCAAACGCAACAGCAAGCACAAAAGCGGAGGCAACCAGCAACGAAAAAGCAATTTAAAGTACCATATGAACGAATTAGGTATGTGCTAGAGCATGCATCAAAATCTGATTTAAAAAACATTCAATCTCAATGGGCGAATTTCATGCAACTTTTGAAAAAACAAAATGCACCAGCCCATGCAACGGTGCAAGATAGTAAGCCGAGTGCGGCATCAGAAGAAGCTTTAATCTTGGCATTTAAATATGAAATCCATTGTTCACTTGCTTTGGAACACCAACAAACGATAGAATTATTATTGTCAGAGGTTATTGGAAAGAAAGTAACGATTATTCCTATACCAGAAAAGAACTGGTTGGAGATTAGACAAGAGTATGTACAAAGGCAACGACAACAACAAAATGCTGATTCTAATGAAGAGGAAGAAACGGATCCTGTTGTAGAGGAAGCACGTAAGCTTGTTGGCGATGAGTTATTAGAAATACATGAAGAGTAGACAATACAAGGAGGAATTGCCATGCGTGGTGGAGGAAATATGAATAAAATGATGAAACAAATGCAAAAAATGCAGAAAGATATGATGAAAGCACAAGAAGACTTGCAAGCGATGAGTTTTGAAGCAACAGCAGGTGGAGGAATGGTGAAAGTTGTAGCAAACGGAAGTAAACAAATTACTGATGTTGAAATTCAAGAAGAAGTAGTAGATCCAGATGATGTAGAAATGTTACAAGATTTAATACTGGCTGCAACAAATGATGTACTTAAGCAAGTAGACGATCAATCAAATGAAACAATGGGTAAATTCACAAAAGGAATGAATTTACCTGGAGGCATGTTCTAGGAGGTAGTTGTTGTGTATTATCCAGAACCAATTTCAAAGCTAATTGATAGCTTTACTAAATTGCCAGGCATTGGACCGAAAACAGCGGTTCGACTGGCTTTTTTTGTACTAAATATGAAAGAAGATGACGTACTTGATTTTAGCAAGGCGCTAGTTAGTGCAAAACGTGAGCTAACGCATTGTAGTGTATGTGGTCATATTACTGATCAAGATCCGTGTGCGATTTGTCAAGATGAGATGAGAGATAGTTCGGTTATCTGTGTCGTTCAAGACCCTAAAGATGTTATTGCAATGGAAAAAATGAAAGAATTCAACGGACGTTATCATGTTCTTCATGGAGCAATTTCGCCCATGGATGGTATAGGGCCAGAGGATATTAATGTTCCTACTTTATTAAATAGATTGAAAGATGAAGAAGTCGGTGAGCTAATTCTTGCTACGAATCCTAATATTGAAGGGGAAGCAACAGCAATGTATATTTCTCGTTTAGTAAAACCATCCGGGATAAAGATTACACGTATCGCTCATGGTCTGCCAATGGGTGGAGACCTTGAATACGCTGATGAGGTAACATTGTCAAAGGCTTTAGAAGGAAGACGAGAACTATAAAGGAGTTGGAACTTCATGTCTATGCGAAAAAAGGTAAAGAGGCAAGAAGTGAATAAACGTTTACTTCAAGATATCTTTCGTATTAAAAATGAGTTGGCTAAAATACAAGATATCATTGAAATAAGTATAGAGCCTAGTGAGATAGGATTATATGAATTAAAAATAGCGGAAGCGAAATATTTCTATTTATTGCGTGAAGCGAGGCATCGTGGAGTTAGCGCGCGATAAGGCTTGTTCTATTTTCTTATTACCTTTCATAGTATGTACAAAATGCTAGAAAGGAGATAAAAAAATGAATGCTTCTTTTGTCATTTTAGGAATAATGGTGTTAATTGTGCTGTTATTAGTCGTTGGAGCTCCTTTAAAACCAATAAGATGGCTAATGCGAGGTTCGGTAAAGATCATCATTGGTGTGCTTTGTTTGTTTTTCTTTAATATCTTTGGTGCCTCTTTTGGCTTGCATGTCCCAATAAATATTTATAATGCTGGTATCATTGGCCTTTTAGGTATTCCTGGCTTTATCTCGCTTACAGCTCTCCATTTATTGGTGTTCAACTAAAAAACATCCTTCCTACATTAAATTAGGAAGGATGTTTTTGGTTATAATAAATGGTTTACAAAGTCTATTAACATGTGCTATAGTTGAAAACGTTGCTCTCAATGCAGATAAAGAGTTTAATAGTTTTTTTAAAAAAACTATTGCTTTTTGTTTCAATACATTATACAATGTATTAGCTGTCGAATTGGACAGAAGCTGTTTGCAATTTATTTATTCTTAAAAAAAGTTGACTTTTAGTTAGGTCTAGTGTTATGATGAATAAGTTGTCAAAAACAACCCTTAAACTTTTGATCTTTGAAAACTGAACAAAACAACCAATATGTTAAGAAGTAACATGCTAGTCAAGTAATGAGTGAGCGAAC